>CAZOWJ010000006.1:63352-69849 GCA_964583415.1 uncultured Desulfocapsaceae bacterium | reverse complement strand
AAGCAGATCCCCCTTTTCAACGGTGGCACTTCTCTTCACATTTACGAGCTCAACAACCCCTTCTACCGGTGTGCCCACATTTACCACCTCAAATGGTTCAATCATCCCCTCAAATTCAACGGAATCAGTTTCTTCTGCGACACCGATCCCCGCCCATACGACTGCTACGAACAGAATGCTGACTGTAGTGACTTTTAGATATTTCATGTTCTCTCCCCTCTGTCTTAAATGATTTTACGTTTCGTTATATATTTTTATCTGATCTTGCAATTCGATTGTTTTTTTTCGTCACCCAACAAACGTGATTATCTGACCGATAAAACAATATGATTATACTTAATATAACTCTGCAAAATTTGTTCCAATCAGGTGAATCAATTTTATCACTTAAATTCAAATACTTAAAATACGTGCAGTGGGCTCGAATTACGATAAACGTAATTCGAATTACCATAACGTGTCACGATTAAGTAATTGAAGTTATTGAATTACAATGATTGAAAGAGGTTTATAGAAGCGGACAGACAAAGGGACGTGAAAAAGTCCCCCTGGGGAGAAATGGCTGTTATGATCTGGTGCCCTTGATTTACTCATTCCATCTTACCACTGAAGGCGAGCATCCTGCCAAGCTGTTCGTCCATCTGCAGCAGATCGCAACGCATCCTGAAATATCGACGCTCCCGGGAATATTGCGCGAACCGCATTGCCCCAAGTGCCATTTTTTGACCACGCCTTCCTTTTCCCTTTAACAGCCCTTTCAGGATGGATTGAACAGGGCTGCTTAACGAGTGCAGCATGATTTCATCTTCGAGGCAGAGCAGTGACTCGTAACTTCCGGGATCACCCTGCCGGCCGCAGCGGCCAAAAAGCTGACGATCGATACGCCCTGCCTCGTTTCGCTCTGTTGAGATAACATGGAGTCCACCGATTTCTGCTACCCCAGCAGCAAGCGGAATATCCGTTCCGCGACCTGCCATATTGGTAGCCACGGTAATACCACCTTTTTGCCCGGCCCTTGCTATTATTTCTGCCTCCCGGGAATCCTGGCGGGCGTTGAGTACATGGTGCTCAAGCCCCATTTCCAGGAGCAGATTACTGAGAAGCTCGGAATCCTCAACCGATCGTGTACCAACCAGTACCGGCCGCTGTTCATCATTCAACTCATGGATGCGCTCTACGACCGCTCCCCACTTTTTTGATTTATCAACATAGACAGCGTGACCGATCTCCTGTCGTTGAAGCGGTTTGTGGGTCGGCACACGCTTAACGGCAAGATGGTAGACTGACCATAATTCCCGCTGAACTTCACAGGCAGTGCCTGTCATACCGGCCAGCCGCAGATACCGGCGAAAAAAACGCTGATAGGTCATCCTGGCCAGATGTTCCTGCTGCCCGGTCTGCTCGCACCCCTCCTTGATTTCAATCATCTGGTGCAGGCCGCGCTCCCACGAACGATCGGCCATGACCCGACCGGTATTTTCATCGATAATCATTACCTTATCATCCTGGACAAGATAATGATGATCCCTGATATAGAGCTGTTGGGCACAAAGTGCCTGGCGAACCAGTTCCTCCCGCTGCCTGGATGATTTCCAGACGGAACCCAGCGAAACTGTGAGATCGGCAAGACGACCGCTTCCCTTCTCGCTTATGTTGACCTGTCGCTCATTCAGGTCCACTGAAAAGTGGAGATTTTCCTGCAGTTTTGCAGCAAGACTCACGGCCTGGTGGTAGACCTGTTGCTCCTCCGAATTATCTTTCTTTCTGGAAATTATCAGCGGCGTTCGGGCTTCGTCAACCAGGACGGAGTCAGCTTCATCGATGATTGCAAAGCAGAGCCCCCTGAGAAACAACCTTCCGGTACGGGCATTCTGATCATGCAGCCGTTCAAGCTGGAGCCGCAGCCGACCCTGGTCATTGCCGAGCAGGATTCGGTCACGCAGATAATCAAAGGCCAACTGTTTGTTGGTGCAATAGGCGATGTCACTGGCATATCCATCACGCCTTTTGCCCTCATCCATATCCGAAGTAACAGCAGACACACGCAGGCCAAGAGCCCGGTAAACAGGTCCCATCAGCTCTACATCCCGGGCTACCAGGTAATCATTTACCGTGACCACATGGACAGGAATCCCAGCAAGAGCGGCAGTTGCCGCTGCCAGTGTAGCGGTGAGTGTCTTTCCCTCACCGGTCTCCATCTCCACCAGGTGACCGTGAAGCATGTGCCAGCCACCCATCAATTGGTTGTCAAAATGGCGCATGCTGATGGTTCGACCCGCAGCTTCCCGTACCAGAGCAAAAGACTGATGGATCAAATCTTCGGCCAATCCTTTTTGATGGAGCTTTACACGAAGATTCCTGGCTGTCTCGGCCAGTCGTGCCTCACTCAAATTTTTCAGGGGCTTACCGTGGCGTTCAATTGCAGCAATACTCTTGTGAAATTTCCAGGCACCTCTTGAGGTGGATTTTGCAAACCCCACCCAATGATGCCCCAGACGCTCCAGCCAGGAGGGAGGATCAACTGAACGTTCTGGATAATAACCATCGGTTATACCTGGTCTCAGGAGAGATGCGGCTGCTGGCTGATGGTTCCTAGACATGAAAACGGCTGAGAAAAAGCTGTCTGACCGATCGAAACAGTTGCAGTGCGATTGGTTCATAACCATGATCAAAAAGCGCATAGACCCGCTCTCCAACCCTGATGGACTCCTTCGGGATGGGAAGCCTGAACTCAAACTGGAAGGTTTTTTTCAAGGTCTGCAATCCCTGCGGATCCTCAGGATTTACCGGTATCGAGCCACCACCCGGTGTACCGAGAACGGGGCTGGGTAAACGATCACTTGCTGCCGGTACCTGTCGATCGATTTCGGTGATATGGATCTGATCGAGGCTACCAGCCAGCCGCAACTCGACCCGTCTGGTCTTTTCCCGCACCAGGGTAATATCTGTCTGGTCAATGACCACAACGACTGTTGATTTCAGAGCCCCCATAATATAACCAAGCAGTGCCCCCTGGGTAACAAAACGCCCGGTGAGGCTGTTTTCCTGGGGTAGAATAAAAAGACCACTGCCCGGGCTGTGCATTACCAGTTCGGCCATACGTTCCCGGGCTCGGGAGAGATCTGCCGCCACTGAACCCATCTCTTTTCTTAAAATTTCCCGCTTCACCCTCGACTGCATCGGCTCACCATTATACCTGGCCTGGGCTTCCTCAAGGTTTGCCTCGAGCACCTTGAGCTCAGCTTTCAGGAACGGATCCTCACAGCGAATGAGCGGATCACCTTCTTCGACCATGGTCCCGTCTGGTATTATAATTTCCTTTATAAAACAGTCTGTTCCGGCTCGGAGCCGCGATTGTTCCGGTAGTGACACCACTCCTTCAGCCCTTGTTTTTAATGGTGTTGGTATGGCAAACAGCAGGATTGCCGCCGCAGTGACTAGACCAATGGTGGCAAGTACGAAGCGCTTGCGTCGTCGGCGACCGCCGATACTGTTATAAAGACGAGCACTGTTCCTGACTGCCGGCAAGACAATCTGTGAAAAAAGCGCCCACAGGGCAATGATAACACCAATGAAAAAAAACTTGGTACTGACAAAAAGGGCAAGAGCTCCGAGAACAAACATGCGGTAACAAAATGCAGCAATACCATAGATCACAAACCAGGGACGCTCTCCTTCGGCAGTAACCGGAGACCGAGCATCCTCGAGACCAAAAACATAACGCTGCAGCAGATAGCCGAGATATCGAGTTGAGCGCTGGGCAAGGTTGGGGATTTCGATCCAGTCAGCCAGGATATAGTAGCCGTCAAATCGCAGCAGCGGATTGCCATTGAACAACAGGGTTGAGACCCCGCCAATCAACATGACGTTATAGGCAACGGTACTTGCCCGACCCGATTCAATATTCAGCCAGAGGAAAAGAGCCAGGGAGGCAACCAGCAACTCCATGCCCATGCCTGCAGCGGCAACCGCCATGCGCCTTCGTTTATCGGGGAACGTTGCAGAACTGGAAGCTTCCACATAGGGAATCGGGGTCAAGGCCAGGAGCATAATGCCCATCTCGTGCACCTCCCCACCCCAGATCTTTGTGGCAAACGCATGGGCCAGTTCGTGCAGCAGTTTAACCAGTGGATAGACCAGCCAGAGAACCAGCAGGTTTTCAGGCTGGAGCACCCGGTCTTTCATATTAAGCGTTAACTCAGGCCAGTTCAGGAGTGCGAGAACGAATGCCGAGCCGACAGTGAGCAGCCAGAGGACTAACCCGACCCGCCCCAGAAACGGCTGGACCAGGTGTTGCCGCTGTTCGAGAAAATGATCGGGATCAACCAGGGGGAATCTGAGCGCAAACGGGTTTGCCAGTCGCTGTTTCCATTTAGCGCGATGTTTCTCCTGGCGCTGAAACAACTCGGTGGTGTCCGGTGGAATATCACTCTGCATAACATCAGCAGCATGGAGCTCGCCCAGAAGCTGGATGATCTCGTCCTGGGTGGGTGCATCATCCTGGAGCTTGTCGTTGGCATTTTTCCAGATCTCTGCAATCGTTTGCTCACCATCCATCTGGGTGATTAAGAAATAGGCGGTCTTGTTAAAACGATGCTGCCGGTTGGAAGACGGGTCCTGCAGCACGTACCAGGTCTGGCCCCGATAGAGGTGTCTGAAAAGACGGGTATGGGGACGCAGCAGCGGTTTAATCTGCTCGACCCGGTACCAGTATGTACTGTATAGTGACATAGATTAACTGTTAATCGATTACCGATATTCCATGATTATTACTACTGCCGTTCATCCAGCTGTGCACCTCGTGTCTCTATCTATGGCAGCAGAGACCATAGATTGAGACGAAGCCAGTCGATCAATCTATGGCTCCAGACCCAAATCAGTTTTCTCCTGCCAACGGTTACTTTGGCAACACCCTCCATACCCGGTCGAAGCAGGTCTGAGTCTTCTTTGATTTTCGCCTCAACCTGGAAAAAGTTTCTGCCCTCTTCGGCTGTACTCACCGGAGTAATCTTACCGACGGTGAATTCGAGAAGTTTTCCCGGCACACTGGAAAGAACGAGGTTACCCTGCTGGCCCTGTTTCACGTCAGCGATATCCCGCTCATCAACCTGCAGGATGACACGATACACATCCAGCGGTGCCACGGTAAACAGAACCTGTCCCCGTTCGACCGGAGAACCAAGCGCCTGGGTAAGATCACCACTGACCACAAGACCGTCAAAGGGAGCAGTGAACTGGCTCCTCAGCATCTGTTCGCCGACAAGGTTCATCTGAGCTTCAGTCTGATCGATACGAGCCTTGGTTATAGAAACACTTGAACGATCATGACGTGCCAGCGAATCCCGGTGCTCTGTCTGCAGCTGGCCGAGCTGACTGGACCATTTCTGGTATTCATGAGTCATATCCTTATTATCAAGAGTGCCGAGTAACTCGCCACTCTTGACGATGTCTCCCGGCCTGAAATTGGCCGTTGCAATATAGCCATCCTGCGGGGAAACGATTACCCGCTGGGTCTGGGCCTCCAGTCGGGCATCGCCGGTGATGCGATAATCCTTATCTACAAAACAGAATATTGCCAGAAGCAGAAGCACTGCAGCAATTCCCACCTTAAACGATACGCTCCCGGCACTGGTGAGCTTTGTGCCTGTCTGTAATGCAGAGGTCCGGAGCCGTTTCAGCATTCCCCGCTCATCCTGACGACGAACATTAAGGATTGGTCCGATCATTGAGACAATCTGTTGACAATGCTCGATCGACGATTTGTCAAATGGATGTTCCATTGGTCGTTCAAACAGTACAGCGCCAAGAATTTTTCCACCCGCAGCGAAAGGGACCGACAAAACGGCACCAATTCGATGTTCTTCCACAAGGGTGGCGTGGCAGTGGGTGGGCAGAACCGAATCGGCGTCCTGGGGGTAACTGATACTGCTGTTTTGGTCAATAGCTTCATGCATGGCCTCAACAATCGCACCGATAAGATTTGAATTGGTGTCAAATCCGGCACTGTGAGAAACCGCCTCAACCGATAGCTTGCTGCCGTCCAGAAAACCGATGCTGACCCGATCAGCCGAGATCCGCTTAGTTAAATCCGTGGCAACATCTGTTGCTGCTTCCTGGAATTTTTCATGCTCGAGGCAGGAGGCCACAAGCTCGACAATGGTAACCAGCTGGGACTTTTCGGTTGAAGAGTGCTGCTTGAGAATAGCTTCGTACCAGTACGCAGCTCCAATGACCTGTTGAAGCGCCGCCTGCTGCTTGGCAGCGATCCTGTTATACAGCTCCAGCACCACTGCGCCAAACGGCTGCTTATCTACAAAAATCGGGCAGCTTATAATATCACGAGGTTCACCGGTTTCCTTGCCGGTAAGCTCGTTGCGCAACAATGCCGGCTTGCCCTTGGTAACGGTGTTAATGGCAGCTTTCGACAGTGCTTCGTAATCGCTGAGTTGATCGGGCCACATCGCCGAAACACCATACTGATTTTTTTCAACCGTCTT
>CAZOWJ010000006.1:42308-63252 GCA_964583415.1 uncultured Desulfocapsaceae bacterium | reverse complement strand
AATGGTACGTTATTGAAGTAGTGTTTTTCTTACATGACCAAAAGTACACATCCTATCTTGTTAGTTCGGTGAAAGTGATTAGTTCTTTTTAAACGCGTGAGATACGCGTATGTGACCGAAGCGGCAAAACATACATGGAGATCTAAATGATCGAATTAAAGACACTAAAACCAGAAGCAATTTCCTTTGCTCTTGAAAAAGCCAAGCGTTACCGACTTCTCAGTGAGCCGGATGACGCTGAAAGCATATGTCTGGACGTACTGGCAACTGAGCCAGATAACCAGGAGGCCCTGATTACATTACTTCTATCTTTAACAGATAAGTTTGCCCATAGCGGGCTTAATCCGTCCTTTAGCCAGGCAAAAGAAATTGTCGTCAGGCTGGACACCTCTTATTGCAAATCCTACTACATGGGGATTATTTACGAGCGCAGGGCAAAATTTCATCTTAAACAGGGTGGCCCTGGTGCCGGTGTTTCCGCCTATGACTGGTTTGTAAAAGCAATGGAAATGTTTTTGGAGGCCTTGTCAGGTTGTGACCCTAAAAACCAGGATGCAATTCTACGCTGGAACTCCTGTGCTCGAATTATGAACACCCACCCTGAGATACAAATAGACAAAACAGAACGACAGGAAATGTTCCTGGATTCTTACGAAACTCCGCATTAAAGAGGGAAACCCCAATTACGGCAGAGATTTAATCTTTTAATAGGCTGGCTTGAGGTCTGAGCTATCAGCCTCTTGCCAGTGTTATTGCTCTTTTTTATTCTTGATCATCCGTTTTGTCTCATTGATTCTTTTGGTAATAAGAATTGAGCGAGGACATGATTGTGTGCATTTAAAATGGTTTTCACACAGATCGACGCCATCAGGATGATCCAGTATTGCCAAGCGCTCCGCCGATCCACGATCCCGCGAATCTGCATTGAATCGATACGCTTGAGCGATGGCTGCAGGTCCTATAAAGCCGGGTCGTTCCTCAAGAATCGGGCAGGCAGAGTAACATGATGCACACAGAATGCAATTAGTGGTATCGTCAAAGTGCAGCCGCTCTTGTTGAGATTGAATTCGTTCCTTCTCCTCTACCGGTTCGTCGTTGATTAAAAATGGTTTTACAGAACGGTATTTTTTAAAGAATTCACTCTGGTCAACAATCAGGTCACGCTGAACGTCCATATACCTCAGGGGCTCTACGGTAACGACATCCCCTTCATTTTCTGCGACCTCTTTAATGAGGGTCTTGCAGGCAAGCCCGTCTTTACCATTGATGCGCATGGCATCAGATCCGCAGACGCCGTGGGCACAACTTTTACGAAAACCGAGGCTACCGTCTTGAAATCTCTTTATCTGCATAAGTGCATCAAGGAGTCGTTCGTTCGGGTTAACATCAACGGTAAACGACTGGTCGTAGGGGCTTTCATCGACAGATGGGTTATAGCGCTTTATCTTAAGGGTGATTTTCATTATCGACTCCGTTGATTCAATAGTTACGCGGTTTTGGTTCCCAGATAGAAGTATCGACTGACTTCCTTTCAAGACGTACTGAATCTCCCTCCAGGTAGGCAAGGGAATGAACAAGCCAGTTTTCATCATCACGCTCCGGATAGTCCTCCCGGCTGTGAGCACCACGGCTTTCCTTGCGATCAAGAGCTGACGCGGCAGTGATCAATGAGAGGTCAAGAAGATTACCGAGTTCAATGATTTCCAGGAGATCGGTATTGAACTGTTTTCCCGTATCCTGAACACGAACGCTTTGATAGCGCTCCCGCAGTTCCTTGATATCTTTTACAGCGCTCTGCATCACCGCTTCACTGCGATAAATACCTACCTTTTCCATCATGGTGACCTGCATCTCTTCAGAGATGTGCCCGCCATGGGGGCCGGTAGAGCCATCGGTAAGATGATTGATCCATTGACGAGCCTCGTCTGCGACAGCGTCTTCGGGGTGAGGCATCGCTGCCTGCTTCACATATTCAGCAATATGCTTACCGGCTCTGCGGCCGAAGACAACGAGGTCGAGTAAACTGTTGGTCCCCAGCCGGTTTGCACCATGGACAGATACACAGGCGCACTCGCCAGCAGCATAGAGTCCGTTGACGATAGTGTTTTTATTATCCATCAGAACCCGTCCATGGATGTCGGTTGGTATTCCTCCCATGGCATAATGGGCAGTCGGTAAGACAGGGATAGGTTTTTCAGCCGGATCAATGCCGAGATAGGTTTGACAAAAATCGGTAATATCGGGGAGTTTTGTCAATAAGACATCTTTTCCCAGGTGGGTTGCATCCAGATGTACATAATCGTCTATCTTCGAGTCCCCCCGTATGCCGCGTCCCGCCTGGACTTCTGTCTGGATAGAACGGGCAACGATATCGCGAGGTGCAAGATCCAGCAGCGTTGGTGAGTACTGCTCCATAAAACGTTCACCATTACGGTTCCGGAGAATACCCCCTTCACCCCGCACTGCTTCAGAGATAAGAATACCCAACCCCATAATACCAGTGGGATGAAACTGGAAAAACTCCATATCCTGAAGTGGAATACCCCGTCGAGCACAGACGGCAGGACCATCACCGGTGTTTGCATAGGCGTTTGATGTTATCTTAAACATGCGGCCGAAACCGCCCGTTGCAAAGAGCACAGCCTTAGCAGCAAAAATATGGAGCTCGCCCGTGGAAAGTTCAACAACAACGACACCGCGGCAGGTAGAGCCTTCCAGCAATAAATCGACGACCTGGAACTCATCATAAAATGAAACGTTATTTTTTATGCACTGCTGGTACAGGGTCTGAAGAATCATATGGCCGGTACGATCTGCCGCGTAGCATGCTCGCCGTACCGGGCCTTCTCCAAAGTTTCGGGTATGCCCGCCGAAACGGCGCTGGTCGATTCGTCCCTCCGGGGTCCTGTTGAACGGCAACCCTCGATTCTCAAGATCATAAACAGCCTGGATTGCCTCCTCGGTTAATATTTTTACGGCCTGCTGATCAACGAGGTAATCTCCGCCTTTTACCGTATCATAGGCGTGCCATTCCGCTTTGTCTTCTTCAACGTTTCCAAGAGCGGCACTGATGCCACCCTGGGCCGCCCCGGTGTGGCTGCGTACGGGATATAACTTTGAGAGCACTGCTGTCTTTGACTTCTTACTTGCCTCCAGGGCAGCATAAAGCCCGGCTCCGCCAGAACCTACGATTACGGTATCGAATTGATGAATCACAAGTACCTCCCGAAAAATTATTGATTGGAACTCAAACGCATTAATGGGAAAATCTTATAAAATCAGCACTATTCAATTAAGCTGATAAGCCGGTAAGGCGACTTGGGATTCATCGCTCTGTCGACTCAGTAACGCAACTACAATTTTTTTTAATTTTTAATCTAAGCACTTTCTCGAATAAAAACAAAAGTGGGGAAAAAGATCCAGCACCATGCATGCACATACCTGTCCAGATAGGCGTTTTTTAGAAGACCCCAGATTAGAGAACTATTGAGCTTTCCAGGGCAGCCGGTAATACATTTCCAGATCAGGCTCAAAGAGATCCATCATCTGCCGTTCTCCCTCCAATTCGGGATGATCGGAAAACTTCTCAAGTGTTAATTGCTCCCGTTCCTGTCCATATGTTCGAATAATCTGTCGATCAAGAACTGCCCATTCTGCAACCAGAATACGATCTTCACCATATTTTCCGTCAATTATTTTATCTACCTTGTAGGTATTTACTACAAGTGCCCGGCTGTAGGCGCCAATTGATTCTGGAGCAGGTATCTCTGTGGTTTCCAGCAGGCTCCCTTCGATCAGAAGCATTTCCACATCACCAGCTTTTATATCTCTCCCGATCAGGCTGCTGTTTTTTTCAACCTGCTTCCTCGACAGCTGCTGGTCATAGATACCAATTTTTTCGATGATGCCGCTCCAGCCACCATCAAAGTCACCCACAGAGAAAGTGTCTATTGGCCTGGCGGTAAGATCTATACCCAGTTTTTTCTTGCCCCGGCTCTTTCCATTGACAAATAACTCTGCAGATTTTTCATCGATATTCAAGGAAAGATGTAGAGGGGTTCTGTTTTTAAAGACTTTTTCCCACACCACGCCAGAACTGCCTGAAGTGGAAACGAGCCGGAAGTTTACTTTGTCCTGTTCCATGCTCAGCACTCTTTTTTTATTGCCCGAAAAAAGCAGGATGGTTCCCTGTTGATTGGGTTCTGGCATTAGAGTGAATTCTATTGCTGCCTGCTTTGATTTCTCAAGCGCCTGGCCGATTTTAGGGCCAGCGTCACCGGTGTCGCCCCACCCTTCCCAGATTGCCAGCTGGAAATTTCTTGTATGCAGTGCTTTGCCTTTGAGATTGATCGTGCTCTGAAAAAAGCCGACGGGAGAGTTGTCACCCAGCTGATTCGGCGCCTTCATATTATCCCAGATAAAAATCAGCCGACCAGGTGATACCGGCCAGCTTGATTTTTCCACGGTTTTCGGTCCGGCAGGGGTGTTACCAGAAATCTCATCAGTCAGTCTGGCTTTCTCACCGTTTTCGATCCACAATTCAGGGAAAAAGTCCGCGCGCGAGTTGTCTGTCACTTTCAGCCAGTTTTCGACACGTTTTACCTTGTTGTCAAAACGACCGATATAGATTTCCACCTTCTCTCCCCCGCCGCCGATCTTGTTACCGCCCTCACCTTTTTCATATGGTCCGGTGACGGTAAAATAGCGGGGATGATTGCTCCAGCGGGGATGATATACCTCAAAGCCGTTGATTCCCGGTGCATCATTAATATTCACCTTCCAGTTCTTTCCGTTTATCACATCATAGACCTGAACATTGCGATGTAATCCGTCAAAAATCCAGAGCAGTTTTGAGTTATCAGGGCTCAGCGATGTCCAGCAACCGCGGCCGAATCGTTGCCAGCGTTTATCCTTCTGCCACAAGATACCGCCATGGGGCCAGGGGAAAAGGCCGCCGATTGCTTCGCCATCCCGTGACAACTGAAGGTTTGACCAGGCAACAATTGTCTTATTCCAGACCAGTTCCTTTTTTTTGGGGTTATCCAAGGGAAAGCGGTAGAGCGGTTGCCTCGTACCATTTTTATGTTCCCGCTGGGGACCGGAAAAACAATAAACCCAGACGCGGGGTTTTCCGATAAAAAATCTGCGTTCAGTGTCCAGCCATACTTCAACAGCGACACCATCTCCCAGTTCCTTGATATGTCCGCTCTGCCAATCGAGAAGGAACATTTTTCGCGCTTTACGATCGGAGAAGATTACGCTTTGACCATCGGGTGTGAAGAGAGGGAGGTAAAAACTGCCCCGCTTGTGAATCAGTCGTCGCTCACCTTTGCCATCCCGAGAATCATAGCCGTAGAGCACCAGGTTGCGGCCCATTGCAAGTACATCCCTGCCATCCCCATAATCCTGCAGCCATACCAGTCGAAAGTGATCTTTAAGCCACTGACTGTTCTTATGTTCTTCAGCCTGCAGCAGATCAGTGGAAAACAGAGAGAAAAGAGCGAATACTGCAAAGAAAACAATCAAATACTGCCGGTTCATCCTAGCCAACACCCTTCTTAACGTCATGGTCAGATTAACTGCTATGAGGGCGCCTCCAAAGTTTATATATAAAAAACAGACCACCCACCAGCGAGTACAAAATTGCCGTCGCCGTAAAATAGATGGCAAGAGTTCGTGTCTCTATATCACTCATACCGGCCTGGGTAAAAAAGAACACATAACCGTAATCCCTTACCCCGATACCAAAAATCGAAATCGGCAAGGCCTCCATTATCATGATGAGCGGCACAAAGGCTATGAAGTAAAAGTACGGTACTTCTGCACCAAGAGAACAGGCCATCAGATATATCACCGTAATTACAGAAAGCTGGAAAGTAAATGAGAGCATCATCACTTTGATGATCAATTTTTGGTTTGATCCATAACAGGCAAAGGAAAGGAACAGCTTCTCGGATATCCTTTTTACAGCAGGGTAACGGTCAAGTCTGGAAAAATGAAGAATTTTTCTCAGGGGTTCCTGCCTGGCCAGGGCCACAAGCACGAGGGTAAAGGCTATGAACAACAGGAGGGGAATGAAGACAAGATGCACACTGTGCATCTGCCAGGAAGCATAAATAGAAGACAGCAGACTGAGTGTGACAAGTGCAACAAATCCTGAGAATCTGTCAGCAAATACTGACGCCGCTGAACGTGCGGCATCATTGCTCTGTCTGGCAATGTCATAGACACGATAGGTGTCTCCCCCGATATTGGATGGCAGAAACAGATTGCAGAACGTTCCGCTCATATAGGAAATAGTCAGTTCGATCAGCGGAAGTGGAATACCATCAGCGTGAAGAAAGAGCTGCCATTTTTTTGCACTGATAATTGTATTGAACAGCAGCAGCAGAGCGATCGGAACCAAATACAGGACCTTAACATCTGCGAGAAGATCTTTTATCTGACCAAAAGAAATATTCTGGTACAGAAAGAAAATAAGCCCGAAACTGCACAGGAATTTCAGTATATTTACTATGATTTTTTTCATCATATCGTCTTTCCCTGCACCATGAGGGGAAAGAGTAAAGCCTTTTATTGCGGTTTAGCCGTCTGTAGCTCAGTTAAAGAAACGATTATGCCAGATCGCCACATTGATGAGCGCCCACAATACATGGTTATGATTCTGTTTCATGGAGCAATGTTCATCAATCAGTGTGTTAATATAGGAACTGTCCATATTTTCCCGTATCAGTTTTGAGTCGTTCAATAACTCAATCATGTAGGTATTGAGTTCTCCGCGCAAAAGATGCTTTACCGGCAGACTGTACCCCTGCTTGCCTCGGTGAACAATTTTATCGGGCAATAAGCCCTCGAGTGCAGCGCGGAAGATATATTTGGTCGTCAGTTTCTTCAGTTTCCAGTCACCCGGAAGGGATGCCATATATTCAACAAGGACATGATCAAGCAACGGCACACGGATTTCCAGAGAGCTTGCCATGGACATACGATCAACCTTCATCAGGACCGAATCCGTCATCATAAATCGCATGTCCAGGTAGATTTCACGGTTGACCGAATCACTGCCGGCATCACACCCCTCGCTGTACTCACGAATCTGGCGAAACGGGTCCATTGTGGTCCTGTTTTTAAAGCCATCTGTAAACAGGTTTTGCTCCAGACTTTTGTTTAGAAAATATTGCCAGCGCAGATGATGACCCGCCGGATCAAGATTTGCGCCTTCGACAAATCTTTTGAGCATATTGACCGCCCCTTTTTTTTGAGGCTGATCGGGGAGTAATTTCATACCGTTGCCGATCATTTCTTTGCGTATAAACGACGGCATGATATTGAACCATCTGCTCAGCCGGCTGGCCTTAAATCGATCATAACCGGCAAAGCTTTCATCCGCGCCCTCTCCAGAGAGGCACACGGTGACATGTTCTCGCGCCTGCTTGCACAACAGATAGAGGGGCACCGTCGACAGATCTGTCATCGGTTCGTCGAGATGATAGAGAGTCTTCTCCACATACTCTGAGCGCAGCGTGTCAAGCATCAGCACGTGATGATCTGTCTGACAGTGCTCTGCTACAATCTGAGCATAATCGAGTTCGCTGAAGCTCTTATCTTCATAGCCGATTGTAAAGGTCTTGAGTGATCCGCTGATATGTTTTCTCATCAGGGCCACAATACAGCTCGAATCAAGGCCACCGGAAAGAAATACACCGAGCGGGACATCACTTACCAGATGGGATTTTACAGCATAATCAAGATGCTCCCGCATCTTTTCAACGGCCTCATCAAAACTCGATGGCTGTGGGGTCTGCTGGAATTTCAAGTCCCAATACTTCTTTATGGTTACCTGGTTATTTTCCAGCAGCAGATAATGCCCTGCCGGCAGTTTATTAATACCTGCAAACATGGTCTGGGGAGCAGGGACAAACTCAAACCCGAGATAGTCATAAAGCGCCTGAAAATTAACCTGGCGTTCAACATTCGGGTCCTCAAGAATTGCTTTTATCTCGGAAGCAAAAATAAATCTTTTAGCCGAGTGATAGTAGTAGAGCGGCTTTATACCGATTCTGTCACGCACAAGCAGCAGGCTGCCTTTCTTTTTGTCATACAGGGCATAGGCAAACATGCCTCTTAATTTTGAGATGGACTCAACGCCCCACTCCTCGTAGGCATGAATAATGACTTCGGAGTCAGAGCGACTTGAAAACTGATGACCTTTACTCTCCAGCTGCTCCCTGAGTTCCAGGAAATTGTAAATCTCGCCATTAAAAACCAGAACGACAGTACCATCCTCATTGAACATCGGCTGCCTGCCGTTCTCACTGAGGTCGATAATTGAAAGACGCCGATGGGCAAGTGACACCTGATGAGAACAAAAAACACCTTCCTGGTCCGGTCCCCGATGAGTCATTGTCTGAGCCATCGAGCGGACAAGGGCTTCATCCTGCCAGTTAAAACCGCATATACCGCACATATCTACCTGTAATTGTATATTTTTTTTAGCCACAGATCCAATTTCAGCCAAATCTGTGTTAATATATGTTAGAAAAAATTAAAAATGTGAATCCCCGACAATAACCGGACATAACAAAAACAGCAAGAAAGCTTCGATATCATGATCGGCAGTTGAGAGCTCAACTGCTCGGCGGCATCAAACGGGGGACACCCAATATGCGTGTTCCTGTTTCAGTTACGCGTTTTCCAGAAGAGCCATATTTTTCGATTCTATTGATGGGCTCAGCTATAAAGCACCAGCTGCCAGTTATTGTATTATAGCCCAATCTCGGGGGGATACTCCTTGCTTCCAGACAATCCTTCTGCTATAGTCCGCTGGGCCTTGATTAACTCAAAGGTCTTCTGAAAAACAACCCGAAAAATCATAGTTTAAATATTAAGCAAAGGATCTTTGCATGAAAATACTTGTTACAGGCGGTACCGGTTTTACAGGAAAGGCTCTTGTCAAACGTCTCATTGATATGGGTCATGAAGTGATCAGTCTTGATTATAAAGAAGGACTGAAAACAGACGAAATCGCATCGTGGGGAGCCAAGGTAGTTATCGGCAGCGTCACCGACGAGCAGTTAATTGAATCCTGTATGGAAGGTGTGGAGGTTGTGCATCACCTGGCCGCAGCATTTCGTGAGTTAAATGTTCCTAACAGCTATTACGATGAAGTAAACGTTGGGGGCACCAAGATTGTTTTACAAGCAGCTGCCAGGCATGGTGTTAAGAAGTTTATCTACTGCTCGACCTGCGGCGTCCATGGTAATATCGACAATCCTCCCGGTCCCGAGACTGCTCCAATCCAGCCAAACGATTATTATCAGCAGACCAAGTATGATGCAGAACCGATCGTAAACGAATTCTGCAAAAAAGGAATGGATACGGTCATCCTCAGACCTGCCGCCATTTACGGACCTGGAGATCCGGAACGTTTCCAGATGATTTTCAAGCGGGTTAAAAAGGGATTATTCCCGATGTTTGGGTCTGGAAAGACCTATTATCACCCGCTCTATATCGACAACCTGGTAGATGCATTTATTCTTGCAATGGAACCGGGCAAAGGTACCGGCGAAGCCTACCTGATCGCCGATGAGGAGTATGTGGAGATCAAGGTACTCGTCGAGAAAACAGCCAAGGCCCTTGGAATGGAGGTTAAAATACCCCATTTCCCGATAATGCCGGTAGTTATTGCCGGTCATATCTGTGAGAAGGTGTGTAAGCCCTTCAAGATCACTCCCCCGATCTTCCCCCGGCGTGTCGACTGGTTCCGACAGAACAGAGCCTTTGATATATCCAAAGCCAAGAGAGATCTCGGCTATAATCCGAAAGTCGGACTTGATGAGGGTCTTAAAAAGACAGGGGACTGGTATCGCCAGGAAGGGCTCATATAGTTTTTAATCAGATGGAAATTCAGGGGGAGACCGGTATAGTGCGCCAGCCACCTGCCCCTGTTAATTCCCGGGCTGCAAAACAGTAAATCAGTACTTTTTTTCCTTTCAGGTAATCGCCGTCTTTCTTGGAACGCTGGTAAAATTTGATCCTGGCTGGGGTTGAGGCCGATCCGCGAACCCCGAGCAGGTCTACTGCAAAACCAAGTTCTTCAGAGAGGTTGTCAAATAATCCTGCTCCTTTGGCATGCAGATCCCCGCCGGCACTGAACACCAGTGTATGACTGTCACCAAGCAGGATAACAGGGCTCCCGGGATCACTTTCAACGGGATTGCCGGTCGCTTTATCAACAACAACAGAAATTTCTATTTCTTCCCTCAGGTTATTATCCCCTTTCATCTGCGCCAGATCACCCTTAATACTTACCTTCTGTTGTGATCGGGACAATTCTATTCTGGCAGATTCGTCATACCATCCTTCCCTTTTTATAACCTGAGCCGCACTTCTGGCAAACAGGAGTAATCCGTCTCCTGAAAAGTGCGTGTCGGTTTTACAATAAAGATTGGGTTTTTCTTTCGCCCGCTCTTGTAATTCCGGCAAAAGATTTAAAGCCTTGACGCCTGCTTCTTCAAGCTGGCTATAAAAACGCTCATATATCCGGGATTCCTCCTTAACCTCAGTAATTGAAGGATCGAGCTTGTCGGCATAAACAAGCGCTTTGGGCGGCACAACCAGCAGATATAAGGTTATGCCTTTTTCAGCCAGCGCATGGTTGAAATCGACGATGGCTGGAAGGGGATCACCATATTCTTTTTTTGCGCTGCGGGTTGCCCGTGATGCGGCATCTCCCCAGAATTCGCCGGCGCCGATATGTGCCAGCTCCTCCTTCAAAAACAGCCAGCCGTCAATACCCGTCACCACCTGGCTCTCCGTCGTTTCTGCCGCAAGGGCTCGGGCTGAGTCGGCCAGCGACGTCTTCGCATAAGCCGAACCCTGGGTGAAAATTCCGAAGAGAATTAAAAAACTAATCAGTTGTAGCTTCATTTATGACACCCCAATTAGGAAACTCCAGTTCTATCATCTCGTCATCAAGCGCTGTTCGCCGGTAGCTGCCGTATTCTGTTTCTCTCTCCTCCCAGGAAGATAATGCCAGCGAAACCCGGTCTCCCGGCCTCAGCGCAGCAAGCGCTGTCATCTTATTATCACGCATTCCAAACCCGTAAACCAAGGCCTGATTATTACCCCCTGCCTCTTTGTCACTTTGGAGATCAACGAGATGCATGGTAACAATATTGTCACGGTACGGTATCGAGCCCGGACGAGGTGAACGGGAAACATCGGCAATTGTCGCTTCCACGTGAGCAACAGCTCCGGGGGCAACGGTAAAGAAGTCTGACGGTTGCGGATTGCCATCTATTAATGCAACTTCTTTCCAGTCGCCAAAGGCAAGCTCACGTTCGGCAAACTGCCAGACAACCAGCCGTTTATCTGCCAGCCGGTCTCGTCCTCGCAAGAGCTCAGTGGCAAGCATCTCCCTGGTAATATACGCCCCATCATCATTCCTGGCAAGCAGGTCAACCGGCCGATGTAACCGGTAGCTGAGCTGTTCTGCAAAACCTCCACTGTCTCCCATCCCCAACCCCGGAGATGAATAAATATTAGTGAACGAGTCACCAAGAAGCAAAACGGGACTCCCTTTATCCGGCTGCCAGAACGATCCTGTCGGGGTCAGCACCTGTTCAAGTTCCAGTTCAGCATGGGGAAATAAGCTATTGCCCTCGGCAGGTGTCAGCATACGGCTCAGGTCCCCAACTCCTTTCTGCCTGATCTTGTGATAATAGTATGAAATATCCCCGACAAGATCAGGATGTCGCTCTGTGATAAATTCTGCGAGCTGGTCTGCAACCATTTTCATGGCCGCTGGTGACCAATGCGTATCCGTTGCCAGATAGGCAGTGCCATGCTCCCTTTCAAAATCATAGAGCTGCCTGCGAATGTCGAAAACAACAACGCCAGCCTCTTCAAGTTTTTCTATAAAACGATTCCAGGACCTGTTGGCTAGGGGGGTGTTTATGTTTTTTGGAGAAAGGGACGATGGCCGGACAGCCGCCTTAACGGGCACCGGCAGCACTACCAGTCCTATATTGCGTGAACCAAGCTGATCCCTGAAAGACAGGATTGTTTTTATCGGGTCCGGCTGCACCGGTTGTTCCCATATCTCATGTCCCTCCGCTCGTTTCCTATGCTGCCTCTTGTCCAGAAACGGCGGGCCAACCAGATAGTCCACGGCCTGACGGTAAAAAAGCTGGCCGTTCCGACCTGAAATCACCTTCTCGTTTCCCTGCCCCAGGTACTTTGTAAAAATATATTGAAGAGGCGGTAGAAACAGTGCACGTAAGAAACTTCTTTCTTCAATATCACTCTCCAGCTGGTCAATCTCTCTGAGGATCTCTTTGTTGGCACTTTTGGTCCTGCCCAGCCAGGATTCCTCTGCACCGTCCCCGACTGATACAAATGGCGCTCGTTTGCGGTCAAACCCATCAATTATCAGCTGACTGACCGGCACCACAAAAATGGTAAACAGGAAACAAAGAGAGAGAAACAGTGACGCACCTCTGGATATTGAGGTAAAACCAATCTCCCGTCTGGCAATTTCTTCTCTGCTCGGTTTGCTCTTTGTCATTGTCAGAAATTAAAATAAATAAAGGGATTGTATGACTGCACACTGAGAACGGCCACTGTTACAAAGAAAATCATAATTATCAGCAAGACCTTTGCACCATTCATTTTCCGACTCCAGTCCCAGGACTGGGGAGCGAACCAGACAACCAATCCGGCGATGGCAACCGCCAGCATATTATAGGGCGTATAGAGCAGACCAGCAAGAAGCAGAGACGTCTCCGGTACCACTGACAGGCCGAACATCGACTTCAGGTATGAAAACGCAGCGCTTAAACTATCTGAACGGAAAAAGACCCAGGCGATCATCACCAGAACAAAGGTGATAGCTATTTTAAACGGATACGGGAGCAAATGATAGAGAGGCCGCTTCCCCGCTATGCGTTCGACTCCCAGATATGCTCCATGGAGCCCTCCCCATATGATAAAATTCCAGGAAGCCCCATGCCACAGGCCGCCAAGCAGCATGACGATAGCGATATTGACAGCGGTGCGTGCTGAACTACCACTTCGATTCCCGCCCAGTGGGATATAGAGATATTCCCTGAGCCAGGTTGAAAGTGAAATATGCCAGCGACGCCAGAATTCGGTGATGGATGAAGACAAATAGGGAGAGTCAAAGTTTTTGGCAAATATAAAACCAAACATCAGACCAAGGCCGATTGCCATATCTGAGTATCCGCTGAAGTCGAAATAAATCTGAAAACTATAGGCAGCAACGCCAAACCAGGAATCAACGACCGACAGGGAGGAGGCAGAAAAGGTAATATCGGCAATCTTTCCACATGGATTGGCAAGGAGAACTTTTTTTGCCATGCCAAGCGTAAAAAATGCTGCCCCTCGGGAAAATTTTTCCAGGGTATGGGACCGACACTGAAGTTGTTCCGCTATTTCCTTAAAACGGATAATCGGTCCGGCAACCAGTTGGGGAAACATTGATACAAAACAGGCAAAATCTATAAAATTACTTATATATTTTGAATCATTACGATAGACATCAATGGTATAGCTCATTGACTGAAAGGTGTAAAAACTGATTCCCAGGGGAAGAAGAAAGCGGAGCGCGGGTGCCGGGTCAAACCCTTCAGCACCAAGAGAATAAAAAAGCTGGTTATAGCTCTCCAGGGCGAATCCGGAATATTTAAAGAAGCCGAGCAGCATCAAGTTGGTGATGATCGAAACAACTAATGCCCATTTTTTACGACGTTTCTGCCACTCCCGGGCCCTACCGATAACAAGCCCACAGCCGTAATCAACAATCGTTGAGAAGAGCATCAGCAAACAAAAGAAGGGATTGGACCAGCCATAAAAAACATAGCTGATCACCGTCAACATGAGGTTCCGTGCCCTTACGGGCAGACTGTAATAGAGCAGCAGGCTGAGCGGCAGGAAATAGAAGAGAAATATGTGCGATGAAAAGACCATTCAGGCGAATATTCTCCTGTAAATACAATCTATTAATCAGGCTATCAAAGGAGCAGAGTCAAGAAAGCGGTTTCTCTCTTATCATACGGTCATTTTCTCCCGTGGCATCTCGATAATGATTCGTTGCTATTGGTATCAATATGCACCGGAGCTGATGACAAACACATCTCATACACCCTGTAACGGTAAAAAAGTCACAAATTAGCTATTGCAAAGAGATTAATACCATAATAATTATGTCACTTCCTGATAAGAGCTGTTCAACATAAAATCTCTTATATTTGCTTTTTTACTATTATTACTCTATGTCAATATTAAAATTTCTGCCCGAGATTGAGTCTGACCGCTCAAAACTGTCCATTATTGGCCTGTCACTGTTGATCTTTGCCATAGTAATAAGGGTGATATTTTTATGGATCAGCCTGGTTAATCTACCCGTCACCAGTGATGAAGCGTCATCAGTTCTGCTTGCAAAAATGATATTCAGAGGAGAATTTCCGCTCCTTTTTCTCGGACAACCCTATCAATTCCCTATAGAATCGTACCTGATGTCCCCGTTTGTGGAATGGATGCCTCGAACCCCGTTTGGTGCACGATATCAGGCAGTTATACTTGGGATAGCCTCCCTCTGGGGATTTTTCATCATCGCTCGTAGCGCCTTTCCACAGGGCTCCCGCTGGCCGGTACTACTGCTTATCTGCTTTCCATCAGCCTACTTTCTCATTTATCAGGTCGCATATGCGCCACCCCAGTATTCAATTTCCCTGACCCTGGCCTGGGTAAGTATTTTTGCGGTGATTCGCTCACGTCAAAGCTCCAGGAGCTGGCTCTTCCTGGTAATTGCAGGGTTCAGCTGTGGTCTGGCCATCAGTAATCATTTGCTGATAATCACCATATCAGCCGGGGTCTTCGCCCTGGTTCTCTTTTCCGGCTCAGTTCGCAAGTCACTGCAGGGAACAATGGTTTTTTCTCTCTGCTGCCTGCTCGGCGCCCTCCCCTATATTCTGGCCATATGGCTCGTTCCCGGAGCGTATAAAAATCTACCGGTTTCAATGGAACTTGCTGATACCTTGAGCCGAATATTTGTTCCGGCATTGTCGCAAACACTTCCCGGCGCCATGGGTGTTAATCCCATACTGTTTCCGGATCTTGCCGGCCATATAGCCTGGCCATCTTCATTGCGTACTATTTTCGCATTTTTTTACGGATCCCTCCTGGTTATTCTTATTGTCCAGAGGCTGATGGTATTTTTAGCGAGGGTCTTGAGCAGACAATGGCCCAGGCTTGAACTTGTTGATCTTGCCCTGATTACAAGTCTGCTCACCTTGTGGGTTTTTGCCTCCCATCTAACCTCATCAAGTGCATATCGCTATGTGCTTCCGGCAGTATGGTGCTTCCCATTTTTAGTAGGTCATGCATTCCAATCGTTCACTGGCAGATTTCGCACCTCTGTTGGTATTGCAACAGTTTTGCTGGCTCTGTTCAATATTGGAGTGTCGATTAATGTTATCTCGGAATGGAGTGACTCGGAACAGCTTGAAAGGTACGCCCTGACGCCAGGTATCGAGGAGCTCATCGATACCATGCATGAAAGAAATATTACCCATTGCTATGCTTCATTCTGGCTCGCCTACCGAATAACCTTTGAGACCGATGAAGAAATCACCTGCTCGCTTCCCTACAACCAGCGATTTCCACTTTGGCCCATCCCTTATAAGCAGCAGGTCGATGACCAGCCCGATGCGGCCTATGTCCTGACGCAGAGTTTTCGCCCAAGGTTACCCGCAAAAATTTTCGAAAAACATCTGAAGTCCCATAAGATGACCGCAGAAAAGACAAAAGTGGGGCCGTTTTACATTTTCCAGAATTTCCAGTTCCCAACATATGTGGTCGATCAGGAATTTATCCTGGACAAGGATCATTTTTCCATGGAAACAAACGGTGGAAATGCGCCGAACCTTGAAAAATTAACCGACAGGGATTTTTCAACAACCTGGATCAGCAATGAACAACAGGTGAAAGGTCAATGGGTTAGCTTAACATTCGATACGGTCAAGCATGTGAATGGGATTACCGTTTTTCATTTACAGGGAACGGCTAATAAGCCGAAGACATTAATGATTGAAGGATACAGGACAATTGATGGGGTCGGTTCGTGGCAGCCGCTTGCAGGTCCGCTAGAACCGATATCAGAGCGGCTCAGGTTCGTCAATAATCACCCGGTATACAGCGGGTGGTTATCGCAGCAGATACGATTTGATCCGGTAAATGTTGGGGCAATACGAGTGGCAATCGTGGAACCGGACAAAGAGAGGAGATGGGGACTCACAGAGATTGAAGTCAGTACTTTAAGAGATGACCAGCAGCTCTAATTGTCTGCCTCTTCCGGTTAACGAGTACCTCAATGCTAAAATCATCATTCAGTTGTCCATCAAATTGCCTTTGCTCGGCGGCACCAAACGGGGGACATCCAGTATGCGCATTCCTATTTCAGGTAGGCGTTTTCCGGAAGAACCATAAATCATCTTAATTTTCATTAATCAGGTCTTATTCAAATACTCTTCCCATTCTATGGGAAGCATGGTTTTTTTTCTGGTATTACAACTTTTACAGCAGGGCACGAGATTATCCTTTGTGCTGCGGCCACCTCGTGACAGCGGTATAAGGTGATCCATCGTCAAGTCCTGATGGTTGACGCTCTCATCGCAGTAGTAGCACTTGCCTGATGCCGTTTTCCTCTGCCACCACCTGGTTTTTCTCAGGTCACGGGCCTTTCCCCGCTCACGCCTTATGTCCTCATCACTTACCCCATCCAGCCAGAAAAAATCATCTGTCATGAGACAACCTCGCCAATAAGCAGCTTCCGGAATTCTCCAATGAGGTAGAGTGATCCAGCCACAACCACCAGGTCATCAGTGGTTGCCTCTTTTTTTACCTTTTCCAACGCATCGCTCACCCGCGGTATGCAATCGTATGACGTATGCAGAGAGTCCTCAAGTGCGGCGGCGAGCGCCTCAGGAGAGGCCGAACGCTCACTGTCCGGACTGGTCAGTACAAGATAATCTGCCATTCGGGCAATAGCGTTGAGCATATCACCAAATTTTTTATCACCCATCGAAGCCCAGACAACCAGTAATCTGTTGTAGCTGAAAGATGTTTTAAGCGCTTCAAGCAGGCAGCTGACACCGGCCTCATTGTGCGCTCCATCAAGCAGGAAACGAAGTGTTCCTCCTGGACCAGGTATGCCCGGATCTTTATCACCATGCCCACCAGGCTCAAGCTCCAGTAACTCCATTCTGCCCGGCCACTGAGCCTTTTTCAGACCGAGACGAATGGCATCGTCGGCTATCAGAAAACCAGAATCCCTTAATAAAACAGCTGCTTTTACCGCAGTTGCACTATTTTCAATCTGCCAGACACCTCCTGCCGGCAGTGACAAGTCAGTAATCGGCGAACTATGGTTGTCTCGCCAGTGCCAACTATTATCGCCCGTTGTTTCAAGATAATAGTCACCGTTACGAGTAAAGAGCGGTGCCTGACGTGCTCTGCATGTTTCCTCTATAACAGCGCGCGGCCCATGTGCCAGTACACCGGAAATTACTGGTGTTTTCTCCTTTATAATTCCAGCCTTCTCGTAGGCTACTGACTCCAGGCTGTCTCCCAGGTATTGCTCATGATCAAGGCTGATAGTTGTTATCACCGATATCAGTGGTTTGAGCACATTTGTGGCATCAAGTCTGCCGCCCAGCCCGGTCTCGATAATAACCAGGTCGCAGTGCTGTTCAGCAAACCAGCTGAAGGCAAGGGCTGTTGCACACTCAAAATAGGTAATTGTCCGCTCTTTCAGCGCACATCTGATCTTTTCCATCAGCCTGGTAAAGTCATCTTCGGTGATATAGTGATCATCAATACGAAAACGTTCCCGGACAGAACTGAGATGAGGAGACGTATAGAGGCCAGTTTTATAACCGGCCTCCGTGATGATCGAACGCACCATCGTACAGACGGATCCTTTGCCGTTGGTACCGGCTACATGAATTGCCGGACATTTCTGTTCCGGTGAACCGAGCTCTGCCAGGATCGTCTGCATCGCTTCCAGGCCGAGTTTGATCTTATGCATCTGCATATCATCAAGATATTCGCAGGCTTTCTGATAGGTGGTAATCTGGTTATTCACGACAGTAGTCACATGTAGTAATGAAAAGAACGATTGCTCAGCCGATTAACGTCAACTTTGCATAATCGAGATGTAAGGTTTTAATGCCATGGCGGTCAAAGGCTATATCAAGAGAACGCGGCTGCTTGGTATTCTGGACTGTTCCGGTTCCAAAAAAAGGATGATTTACTCGAACTCCTTTGGAGAAATCCTCCAAAGCCAGCTTTTTGCGTTTCTGGGCAGCAGTTGATTTGGGGCGAGCTGGTATCGACGGCCTTATAAATGGTTCAAGGCGATCAGGCTGTGATTCTACTCTATCATAGCCGCCGGGGGTCAGTTCCGCCAGAAACGGTGACATTCCGACCCGTTTAAACTTACGGTCAGGTGTCATCAGCTCGCGCGGATAGGTCAGGTACAGATGCTGTTTCGCGCGTGTGGCGGCGACGTAGAGCAGTCGTCGTTCTTCTTCCCACTGTTCTCCGGCAAATGCCGAGGCATGAGGAAATCTGCCATCTGCGAGACTGATGACAAAGACCGCTTCCCATTCAAGCCCTTTGGCTGAATGAATCGTTGATAATACCAGGGTGTCGGCGTCGTCCCCATAGGCATGTTGATCGCTCTCGGGCGGGTCCAGAGTTGTATCGTCGATAAGACTCTGCAGGTCTTCATAGGTCTCTATGATTGTTTTGAGCTGGTCCAGGTCTTTCTGTCGTTTCGGGTAATCATCACTGTAGAGACGTTCGAAGACCGGCTGATACCAGTGTAGTGCTCTCTCACAGAGTTCCGCAGGCTTCTGGTCTGATTTGCGCAAATCATCAAAAAGTCGTGCCAGTCTAACGATCCCGTCCCTCCAGGTTTTACCCGCTGGGTAACCAGAGAGTGCTTCAAACGGATCTTCAGCTGCTGATATCGCTGCAGTAATCTTCTGGGCAGTTTTTGGCCCAACCTTGTCAATACTCAGTAGCAGGCGGTTCCAGCTGAGATTGTCCAGCGGATTGACCAGCAGTCTCAAGATCGCCAGCACATCTTTCATATGTGCCGCCTCTGTCAGTTTCAGTCCACCCCGTTTTTCAAATTGAATCGAGCGGCTGCCCAGCTCCAGTTCAAGCTTATAGGAGTGGAAACCGGAGCGGAAAAGAACGGCAATGTCTCTCATGCTGATCCCGTCATTCTGAAGTTCCTGAATCTTCTGAACAACAAAATCCGCCTCATATCGTTCGTCCCTGGCGCCAAATAAATATGGTTTGCGGGCTCCTTCTATCTTCGTAAACAGGGTTTTGGTATATTTTTCAGTGGCGTTCCGGATAATATCATTGGTCAGGGTAAGGATCGGTTGCGCTGAACGATAATTTTCTTCTAATTTTATGATTTTTGTCCCGGAGAAGGTCTCCGGAAAGCGCATGATATTATAAAAATCGGCACCTCTGAAGGAATAGATAGACTGTGAGTCATCACCGACAACCATTACATTATCATGTCGATAAGCCGCCAGCCTGACAATATCAGCCTGGATAAGATTGGTATCCTGGTACTCATCGACCATAATATATTTATAGCGCAGCGAGATCTCCTCCCGAACCTCAATCACTTCTGCCAGCAGTCGCTTCCAGTTCACCAGGAGATCGTCATAATCCATAAGGCCATGATTAAACTTAAACTCCTGATAATGTTTCTGGAGGAGCAGTATATCGTCAGTAAACTCACTGAGGTGATTATACTGATCGAAAATCAGATCTTCCAGTGAGCGTGCCTTGTTAACGGCGCCACTGATCATATTGATCACTGCACGTTTAGATGGAAACTGCTTTTTCGGGCCCGAAAGCTCCAGGGAGGACTTTAACAGATTGATAATACCTTCAGCGTCAGCTCTGTCTATAATGGTAAAAGAAGAGCCAAAGCCAAGATGGCTCCCATGCCGCCTCAGCAGCATGTTGGCAATTCCGTGAAAGGTGCCGCCGGTCACGCGGCTGCATGAATCATTGAGGATCACGCCCGCCCGCCAGAGCATTTCCTGGGATGCCTTTCTGGTAAAGGTGAGCAGCAGAATGCTTTGCGGATCGACGCCGCTGTTAATAAGATGCGCTACCCGGTAGACCAGGGTTCTGGTCTTGCCGCTGCCTGCGCCTGCAATAACAAGGACTGGTCCATCGGTCTGGACGACAGCCTGGTACTGAGCATCATTTAAAGCATGCTGGTAAGATGGTTGATTTTTCATAGGTCGCAAATGTACCATAGCCACTGGTGCACTGCAACGCCAGTTGACAATGAGTCATTGGGAGCTATACTATTTTTGCGAAACCATAACCCCGCCGACTAATTAGCATATAATTATTGACTCTTACGGGAGAAATAAATGAGTAGCGATAGATTCGACCTGCTGTTTGACAAAACGGCATGCAGCAAAATGCTGCCGCCCGAAAAAACAGATGACTTTTTTGAAGCACTTTTCGGGGATGCTTCAGAGGGGTCTTACGACATGGAACTGATTTATGACGGATCTGATGAAAAGAGTCTGCGATTTAACATTGCACTGCACCAGCGGCCCGGTCATTGCCTTGCCTGTAATCTCACCCAGGGCCTGCCGCAGGTATTTTCACGTCATCCGGTTATTGATGTTGCCGGCATCGTTGAACAGGTTGATGAGATTCTCGGAGAAAAAACAGCTACTGGCCAATGGCAGCTTGGTTTTACCCAACAGCGCAGCCAGGCTCTTCATATAATTCCATTGACAATAGAGCTTGCCTAAAACAAGAGATGCCTCAAAAGCAAAAGGCCGACTCATAAGGAGTCGGCCTTTTG
>CAZOWJ010000006.1:0-42208 GCA_964583415.1 uncultured Desulfocapsaceae bacterium | reverse complement strand
ATTGCAACCCGTGCCCGCCCTTCAGCTTTGGCATGATAGAGAATATCATCAGTTCTCTCCATCCAGACCCGGAGGCTTTCCTCTTTCTTAAGCTGAGCAAGTCCGATCGAGACGCCTAATTTGGTTTTCTCATCAGACCAGACGTCAAGCTCATCGACTTTCTTTACCAGTCTTTCTGCGAGGATCTGTGCATTATGTTTATCCGTATTATCGAGGATGATCAAAAATTCGTCACCTCCCATTCTCATAAGAAGATCGGTGGACCGCACGGCAGCAGCCAGGACGTCAGCTACTGATTTCAGAACTTTGTCACCAACCTGGTGTCCCAGATTATCATTAATCTCCTTGAATCGATCAAGATCCATGGAAAGCATGGTCAACGGATGGTTATAGCGTTTTGCGCTGTCCATCATTGCGTTAATACGCTCATCAAAGACACGACGATTGGCGAGTCCGGTCAGCGCATCTGAGCTTGCACGCTCAAACAGATCCTCATACTCAAGTCCCCGCTGAAGGGACTCTGCAAGAACGATCAGTGAATCATTTATGATATCCAGCTCTTTTTCACTGAGTTCCTTACCCTCTTTGAGTATCAGGAGAATACCGGTATCGTCAACAGTCTCAAAAATCCATTTGTGGCCGAAATGACCATCATCACTCTTAACAATATGGCGGCAATCAGAGACATTCTTAATGAGCTGTTCGGCAAACGCAATTGCCCGTCTGCGGCTAGGTCCGTGACCGGAACAGAAGAGATGTTTTCTATTCCGGATATTATTATTGTATCCAATTAAATCATGTTCAACGATCGGCATCAGCCAGACAGAATATGCTTCAATCATACTCGTCATGCTGAGAACGCCTGACATTCTTCCATGCAGCCGGTTTATCAGATCAAGCCTTTCAGATTGACGTTTCAACTGATCTAGTTCGACCATAACCTGGTTCAGATCTTCTGGACCAGCCATCAGCGTCATCATATCAGGTTGTTCAGTCAAAATGTTCATTATCCTATTCCTTTTTTAAATCTTTTTTCAAGGTCCTTCATTATACATATCGGTATAAACGCTTAAATCTTTAGTATAAAATAGCAAATAACGTGCCAAACATGGGAACCATTAACCCCGCGACAATCATTTGACACGTAAAGTCCTGTTTTCATAAAATAAATAAAATATCACCGAGAAACAATGCCCGTTAATCGCTGGTTGATTTCAATGTGTTCCCAGATAATTCAATGGACCATGTCCAACTGTCAAATATTTGGCGTGTCTGCTGGTCAGTTCAGCCAGCCAGTTGCCCTGACGAATAAAAAAGGGTACAACGCATAGTGATTATTTCATTTTTCCAACACTAATTACTGCTACTATCGACACTATCTGATGATTCTGAAAAACCAACTTGGCGAGCTTTTCATTATTGGCTTTCAAGGGACTGAAATTAAATCTGGCAGCGAGCTTGAGCAGCGTCTCAAAACCGCAAGACCGGGAGGTGTCATTCTCTTTAACCACTCTCTTTCAGAACCTGAAAAAGGTGGGAATATAACCTCCCCAGAGCAACTTAAAAAACTCACCACCGATCTGCACAATCTGGGTTCCACGCCGCTTTTTATCTGTGTTGACCAGGAAGGCGGGCTGGTGCAGCGCCTCAACTCCGGTAATGGTTTTTTTGATACCTGCAGCGCAGAGGAGATGGGCAGATCTGAAACACTCCAAGTGCTTCGCTCGGAGGCGCAGCGTACAGCGAAAAATCTCTATGACTCGGGAATAAACGTTAATTTCGCACCGGTTGTTGATCTCAATGTCAACACCAGCAATCCAATTATCGGCGGTGTAAAACGTTCCTTTTCATGGGATCCTGACCAGGTCATTGGCTGTGCTGAAGCCTGGATATCCTGTCATCGACAATTCAATATCCTCTCATGCCCCAAACATTTCCCTGGCCATGGCAGTTCAGCCGCGGATTCCCATCTTGGGTTTGTCGACATCAGCAGCAGTTGGCACGAGGATGAGCTCCTTCCATACCGGCAGCTTATCACACGAAAAATGGTGGATATGGTAATGGTTGGTCACCTCTATAATAGCAATCTGGATTCGGTCTTTCCTGCAACGCTGTCAGACCTGACAATCACTGGAATACTCCGCGGACAGCTGCACTATGATGGTGTTATCGTAACAGATGATATGCAGATGAAAGCTATCAGCGATCGCTATGGTTTCGGCGAGGCGATCTGCCAATCGCTCGCTGCAGGTATTGACATGATCGTTATCGGGAATAATCTTGATCACAGAGCTGCACTGTTGGACGAGGCCATTGAAGCGGTATGGTGCGCTATAGAAGCAGGGATATTACGGGAAGAAACAATCCTCTCAGCGCTGACGAGAATTCGTCACCTTAAACTTTCTATCAGGGACTAAAAGATGACAAGTACCAGTAAAACCCACGAGGTGTTCATTGGCTATTTTCTATGGATTTTTGGATTTCTGGGAGCCCACCGGTTCTACTATGGCCGGCAAATCTCAGGAACCATATACTTCTTCACGCTCGGTCTTTTTCTTATTGGCTGGATTGTCGATCTTTTCCTGATTCCTTCAATGAACCGCGATGCCGACTTCAGATTTATCGATGGCCCTGTTGATTATAATATCGCCTGGTTGCTCCTGGCCTTTCTCGGCATCTTCGGAATTCACCGAATGTATTGTGGTAAGTGGGGTACGGGATTAATATACCTGTTGACGGTGGGACTCTTCGGTATTGGTATTATTTATGATTTCTGGACCTTAAACAGCCAGATCAGCCTGATCAATCATGCCGCCTTGAAAAAGGAATCCTCGATCAACTGACAGGTTTATTGATTAAGCGACCGACGACCTGAGAGAGTTCTTTAAGAGAAACCGGTTTCTTACAATAATCATCAATGTCAGCTCTATCAGTTGACTTTTTACTGACCGTTTCCGAATAACCAGTAAACAGGATGGTCGGTAAATCCTGACGTATTTTTTTCGCTTCTGCACAGAGTTCGATACCGGTCAGCTTCGGCATGGTCAGATCGGTCAGGAGCAGATCGAAGGAATCAGGATTTTCACGAAAATCCCTGAGGGCATCTGTGGCTGAGGCCCTGCTTGTCACCCTATAACCCAAACTCTGCAGCAATTCGCTGGTCACCTGCATTACTTGGGGTTCATCATCCACAAGCATCACATGCCCTTCTCCTGTAACCAGTTCATCACTGCATACAATTTGGTGAAGAGGATTTAGTTTATGGGCTCTCGGGAAGCTGACAATAATAGTCGTACCTGAACCTTCCTCAGATTCTACCTCAATTTTGCCCCTGTGCTGTTTTACAATACTGTGTACAAGAGCAAGCCCCATCCCTGTTCCCTGGCCTTTTTCCTTGGTGGTAAAGTAAGGCTCAAACATCCTCTCACTCAATTCGTGACTCATACCGCAGCCGCTGTCCTCTATAATAAGCTGCACCCATCCACGATCATTGACTGGCTGATATTCAACCTTTTTCAACCTGACCACCAGGGTGCCATGGTTGCTGCCGATCGCCTCTGCACTGTTCGTGCAGAGATTAACCAGAATCTGGTGAATCTGTACCGGGTCCACGAAAACAGTCCCGCAATCCTGATCTATATCCTGATCGATCCGGATCGTTGAAGGGAGTGAGACCCGCATCAGTTTGATTACTTCCTTGACGATTGGATGGAGATACTGAATACTTTCTTTCTGCTCATTAGAGCGGGAAAAGGCGAGTATCTGATCCACAAGACTCTTGGCCCGTTTTCCTGCTTTGAGTATTTCTCCAAGATAATCAATGATGGACGGATCCTCAAACCCTTCCTGGCGCATCTTCAGCTTGATAACCTCAGCGTATCCCATGATGGGCGTCAAAACATTGTTGAAATCATGGGCGACCCCTCCTGCCAGGGTACCGATCGCTTCCATCTTCTGGGCATGGCGCAATTGTCTCTCCAACTGGAAACGATCCGTTACGTCGCGGGCGATGACAATGACACTTTCTACATTGCCGTTTGCAGCCTTGACCGGAGTACCAATAACTTCGTAAAAACTGTCGTCGCCATCCTCTCCGTTTTCGATTCGATGAGTACCGATCCTGACCTGTCCATCTATTACACTCCTGGGAACGGCACAGTTTTCACAATCAGCTGATTGTTTGCAGATAATTTCATGACAGAGTTTTCCAATCGGCATCTCCATGCTCTGCCAGACGGTATCATTTACCCAGATTGCCGAAAGACTTACATCAAATAGGGCGATAATACCGGGAAATCCATCAAGTATTGCTTTCTTTTGAGACTCACTGGTGACAAGAGCCCGCTCAACCCCCTTAAGTTCGCTTAGATCTATGATGGTCGTAACGATTCCGGTATTGTTACCTTCCTCATCACACACGAGTGATTTACGATAGATTACCGAATGGCGCCGTCCACCAGAGCCAACTGCCTCATCTTCAAACGGTTCAACCCTCCCCGTTTCTAGAAGTATTCGATCAAGCCCCTGATGGTCTACAGAACTGCCATGAGCCAGCAGGTTATAAACGCCTGAACTTCGAATTTCGTCATCAGGTCTACCGATGAATCTGCTAAAAGCATCATTACACCCGACAAAATCGCTATTGAGGTCAAGAAAAAAAAGTGGGACAGAAATTGCGTCTATCAATTCCTGTTTATAAGAAAGTGTAACCGCCATCAACTGTTCCTATTATCCTTACCTTCCAGGAAGGTGATCTGTTTGCACTTTGACGATAATCAAAGCGAATGGAAATATAAGAAGGTTATTATATAATCGAACTATATCATTATCGGTCTCTATTATCTACCCGCAACCCAAAATTGTCCGCCCCTTTTTCTTGACTTTTACCATCTTCTCATTATTTGTTTGGATCATCACGTACACAGTACTATGGAGAAGCAATGACTGAGAAAAACACCGACACGCCTTTCTGTCAGAAAAAGCCCGATATAGCATACCCCTGCCTCTGGGAGTATAAGGTTATCGGGGAGGAGCAGCAGACCTTGACAGAAATCATCATCGCAGCATGCGCCCCTGTTGTCCCTGACATCACCTTGTCCAATGTCAGTTCCAGCGGCACGTATTACAGCCTGAAGGCGACGCTTACCGTGCAGGATGAAAAAATGCGGCTGACGATATTTGAGAGCATTCAAAAACACCCTGCCGTCAAAATGGTGATCTAAATGTCTACCGATGAGTACCAAAATAAGTCACGGACTGTCGCAGCGCTTCGTGAAGGGGTGGCCGTTGTTCAAATGGTCTTTTTCAAGGAATTGAGGTGTCAGGTTGTGAAACGTTTCCCTGATTTCGAACAAAAGGAGCAACTCATGCTCACCGGGGCCATAACCAATGAATTATTCGGCAGCCAAAATACGGAGACCAAGTTCGTACAATTCAGAGAGAATCAAAAGGCAGTAATAGAGCAGGAACTGCTCGGACTGGCTGTAAACCTGGCAGAATTGAGACCATATATCACCGATGCGTTACGGGTCCAGACGCTCTGTGACAATCATGAAGGCTCAGAAAATACCGATATTCTGGAAGCCGCTGATAAAATCGGAATCCTGCTTAAAGATCGAGACATCCCGCTGCCTTCCGTCTTCATGACATTTGTAAGAGGTCTCGGTGAACAGTACCAGCTGATCATACCGCCGGTACAGATTACAGCAGAAGACGACTCCACAATGGTACACTAACCTAACTATTTCACGAGTCGATACGGCCCGCCTTCCTTCGTCTCTTTTGCAATAGGCATACCTTTTGTATAGCCCATCACAAGTTTCCTCGGCTGGCAGACCGCCTCAACTCGTAAATATTCAGGCTAAGGGATTGCCAGAAAGAAATTACTACCAAAGACTAGCTGTCCAATTGAATTTGGGATTGGATAACCCCGCGAACTGAATTACAGAGAAATATCTTTTCCGCTTCCAGGATATCTGCTCGATACAGAACCTGTTCGACAACTGGCATCTTTCCAGTTGAGGCCAGCAGCTGCTTCCTCATTACACCATTTAAAAGTCCGCAATCAAGAGGTGGTGTGTAGTATATATTATTTTTTAAAATCAGTATGTTGGTAATACATCCCTCGGTAATCTCATGCCGCTCGTTGCAAAAAATAACATCGAACAGCCCATCAGCCTGAGCCCGCTCATATGCTTCACTATAGAGCGCTCTCCTGGTGGTTTTGTGAAACAGCCAGGACAGGGAACTATCTGTCCTTTGTTCGGCAAAACCGATTAACACCGGCTGAGACAGGGTCTGTTCATGGCTGCCGGGGAGAATGAGATCAGCCGGAGGTTCACAACCGGCAGCTGTCAATTCTATTTTACCCTCCGAAAAAAGCGTCAACCTTACCCGACGACACCCGCTCTGCTCGAAAGTCCCTGCAAACTGCTCAAGGTTTTGCTGTGTCTGCTCCCTATCATAAGGAAAATTAAAGTAGGAGGCTGAACGCTGTAATCGCTGCAGATGATCCTCAAGGTACAGATAGCCGTCCCGGTGACTATGGAGCATGGTCTCAAATAGTTCAAACTCGGGAAGCGGACTGGTAAGGAAATTGGCTTTGAGAAGGCACTCCTGCCATTCGTCCTCAGGCAGCGAGTCTGCAACAATACCTGAACCGATCCCCATTTCGCCCTGGTTGCCATTAAGCACAACCGTGCGGATCGGAACATTGAAGACAGCTTTTCCCGCAGGGGAAAAATAGCCGATGGCTCCCGTGTATACTCCTCTTGGCTGCTCTTCAAGTTCATTAATAATTTCCATGGTTCTAATCTTCGGAGCACCAGTTACCGAGCCACATGGAAACAGGGCCTGCAACATCTCTTCCGGGGAAACGCTGTTTTCTTTGAGGCGATCAGCAACGATTGACGATGTCATTTGAAAAACTGATTGATAACGTTCAACATCAAACAGAGAAGCCACGTTTACAAAGCCGCCGCCGGTTGCAGCAACCAACCGGGACAAATCATTTCGCAACAGGTCGACAATCATCACATTCTCGCTTCTATTCTTTTCGTCATTGCAAAGCATTTGCACATAACTGCTGTCCTCGTCAGCAGTCCGACCTCGTTTCATGGTGCCTTTCATCGGTTTTGCATAAATCCGGTTCTGATCAACACGAAAGAACAATTCAGGTGAAAATGACATTGTGAAGTGGTCACCGTCTTTAATACAACAGCCGTAGGGAACCGGCTGGCTTCTTCGAAGGTCAGTATAAAAATCGCTGGCAGAGCCTTCGAAATCAAAAGACAATTTAAAGGTGAAATTTACCTGGTAGGTGTCCCCCGCACCAATATATTCGAGAATCCTTCTGATTGCCTGGCAGTAGTGAAGCTGATCCATACCTGGTGACAGGTTCCCGAGTCGATATGGTTGAGCATTCTTTAACGCTGAAGCAGCCGGTGACAATTCAGTGTTACTGCTGCTATGGTTAAAAATGAGTGGTTGGTGATAGACACCCAGACTGGCGGAGACGCTCTCTGTATCCTTGCAGGGTATGGATAAATGGTCGTGAAGGAATTCGTATCCGAACCAGCCGGCAAGGTAATAGCCCTGATTCAGGTAGTGGAGCAGTTGATCAAAAAAAAGTTTACGATCTTCGCCTGGTCGATACTGCAGCTGTTTTATCGGGCGGGTAAAGAGCACAGATTCCCGGTTCTCGTGATCAGGCAGTGAGGTATCCAGAAAAACATAACGATCATGCTCTGCCAGCTCAGCAAACAGGTCTGATACTGCTTTGTCAGACAACTTATTTCCGGTCATTCCATACAAACAGATATATTTTATTATGCTGTTTAGGTTCTATACCCTTAATACGATTTTACAAAGTATCACAATAGATGGATATAGATAAGAAAAATTTGCATAAAGAGACTATTACGCACGATGCCGGAAAACCTGTGTTTTCTGGTTCAAGCGTACACAAAAAAAAGACTGCAGGATCGTTTAATCCTCGCAGTCTTTTTTCATCAGGTAACGGCGACGGTTATTCTTTTACGTCCAGCTCTCTCTTCAGCTCTTCATATTCCTCAACAGCACTAATCACCGCATCGTCCTGGCGTGCTTTAATTTCTTTTACCTTCTCTTTCACTTTTTCTTCATTTAGTCTCAGGGTCTGGGTACCAAAAATACTGTTGGCAAGATAATCAAATGAGAACAGCATCAGTTCAACATCATCTTCCCGTATTTTTTCCACGACCTCAGGATCAAGCTCATAGGTATCAAGGAAAGAACTCTCAAAAATAAATCGTCTGAAATGTGACAAATCGGTTGAGGCCATAAAGAACATTCGCTTTGCCTGCTCAGAGAGTGTTGCCTGGAGACCAAATGACTTGCGTCGCATCACTAGACGCAGCCATTCCCTGTTCATTTCATCGCGAAGGTCTACTCCCTGGTCAGTCCGCCATTCACGAACGGTCCACTGCTTGTCTTCCTCATGCCCTTTGCAATAGTCTTCTTTGACCAGGAAGAAGAATTTCTCCTCGGCTGAAACGATTTCATTGCCTTTGACATCTCTGCTGCCGCCTTCATGAAAATCAGCCATACCAACCGGATAATAACGGCAGGCAGAGGGACGATCCGTATATACCGTGCAGCCATCAGGCGTCACAAAGGGGCATTTATCATCCTCTTCTCTCATTTTTATAATCACGCCCGGCATGTCTGTTTTCTCAAGGTAGGTTGGCAGTGTATAGAGATGTAAAAACTCGTGGGCGGGTATCTGAAGTCGCTTTGTCAACATCAGAATGTCATACGGAGTAAGAACGATTTTTATACTCCCGCAGCAAGCAGTAAAACAGCTGACGCCGGGATGACAGCGAAACTGTATATTACTATCCAGCGTCAACTTGACCGGCTGGATATTCGATGGGTTTTTTTCCTTGCCAAATAACGTTTGCTCCTTGGCACTCATATCCTGTTCACTCATTTTGCAACCTCGAATAAAATTATAAAAACAGCCACAATGTGGCATACATTTCCACGCTCGCAAGACCTCGTATATTAAACGGTAGTGATCATCATGTCAAACGAGATTTACTACTTGTATTTTCGTTCTTTTCTGTGCCATTATAAAGCAAGGAATAACAGGTAACTAGTATCAAAGTAATATTATCACCTGCATATATGTTGCAGTTTCTCGTAAATGGTCGTATAAGTTTCTCACCAAAAAGAGAAGAATCGTACATCTGCTGCCAGCCAACTGAAAGCAGATTCTATTGTCTTACAAGGTTGTGTATATGAAATTATTTGTTCGTCCTGTTGACTTAACCAGTGTCGACACCATTGTTTACCATCTTCCTGATGGACCAAGCCTGTCGCTCAATGTTGATGGGATTGAGGAATTTCTTGACCTCGAACTCGAGCAGGGCCACTATTGCGACACTTCAGATATCGATGGAACGCTCCATTTCTTCCCAAGAGGAAATGCCTGAGATTTATTCCCGAAGGTATTTCCCACCGCCCGAGCCGGGTATCCTCCCCTGCCTGTTTATCCCTTTTTCTCCGGTCCTGAGATGATTGTAGATATTTTCTCCGATGGCCATATTCATACCCATCTCTGTATGCACGCTGCCGGTACCATGGAGCAGTACGTTCAAACGGCAATCGAAAAAGGGCTCCGTCACATGGTTTTCATGGAACATCTTGAAGAAAGGATCCATTATCTTGAGAGAACCTGGCTTACAGAGGAGGATTTCGATTACTACTTTGAAGAGGGAAATAGGCTCAAAGAAGTCTATGGTGAGTCCATAGAGATTGGACTTGGCGTTGAGGTCGGCTATAACCCGCAGTGTTCTGATAAGATCCTTGACCGGTTGGCGAAGAGGAAATGGGATCGCATCGGCCTCTCCTACCATTTTTATAAGGTACCAGGAGATGGCCACCACTTAAATTTTCTCAGTCGGAAACAGAAAAACATCAACGCCTTTATCAGCCTTGGTACGCCAGCACTGCTCAGCCATTATTTTAACACGCTGATTGAGGCGGTTCAGGTAATTCCTGCCGATGTCCTCTGCCACCTTGATGCAGGTCTCAGACATGTACCTGGCCTCAGCTTGAACAGTGAGCACCATGATCTCATTGATAAACTCCTCCACCAGGTTAAAGCGTCTGGGATGGCCCTGGAGCTGAACACCTCAGGGTATACAGCTCGAGATATGCCATTTCCCTCCACGCAACTGATCAAAAAAGCCCGAGAATTTGAAATTCCCATGGTCGCAGGTTCAGACGCCCATAATCCGTCTCAGGTCGGCCGTTATTTCAGGCGACTATCTGATGACCTCAAAGAACTGTTTTCCTGATCAAAAGAATAGACAAAAAGAGGAACCCACTGCTATTGAGGGAGCCAGTCTACGCTCATTCTGCGAACAACATTGATGCCACCTCCAAGCACCAGGGTATTGTTGCACCCCTGATGATCAAGAAAGCGCTGGATCTCATATGAACGGGATCCGGCATTACAGATGATGATCATTGTCTTGTCTTTCGGGAGTTCATGGAAACGATCCCGAATCTCTTCATAGGGTAGTGATAACCACAGGTGGGAACCAAATTTTTCCACATATGGCGCCGCCTGTTTCTGATGTCGTACATCAAGCATGATCCAGTCCGGTTTTGTGCTCACATCCGCCATGAATTGAAAATACTCCCTCATGTCAATCTTGCGCAACCGGTTGTCGCATATGTTCTCAGCCACATATGCCGCTGCATTGACAGAGTCAATTGCTGCTGAGAATGGTGGGGCATATGCCAGCTCAATATTATTGAAATCCTCGATTACTGCCCCGGCAGCGAGCAGAGGTGCCGCCCCGTTGATCCTGGCCAGTATTCCGTCACCCATTGGCCCCACTCCCTGAAAACCGAGAACTTTTCTCGTTCTGCGGTCAAATATCATTAGAAAACAGGCGATTGCCTGGGTTGGAAAAAAATGAGCCCGGTCTATGGGTGAGGTCAGAGAGATATCGGCGTCATATCCTGCCTGTCGGGCCGCCGATAGAGTCAAACCAGCGGAACCGATACTCATATCAAAGGCTTTCATGATAAAGCTGCCCACGCCGCCCGAAAAAGTAGACGGAATACCACAAATGTTGTCTCCGGCTACCCGACCCTGTTTATTTGCAAGAGAGCCAAGCGGGGCAAAAAATTTACTCCCTGAGACCTGGTGTTTAATCTCGATGCAGTCACCGGCTGCATAAATATAAGGGTCCGATGTCTGCATATGGTCATTGACAACAATGGCACCCATCCCAGAGACATGCAAACCGGCCTCAGATGCCAATACTGATCTGGGCCTGACGCCGACAGCCATTATTACCAGATCTGCATCAATGCTGCGTTTATCTGTTCGAACCCCAGTGGCATTGCCGTCATCGCCGGCAATAATTTCAACAGCCCCCTCACCAAGAAAAACCTGGACTCCATTTTCCCGAAGATGCATGGTAAGAATGTCTGAGAATTCCCAATCTACAAGGTTTGGCAACAGCTGATCTTTAAATTCAACAAGGGTCGTCTCCACTCCCCAAAGATCCTTTAAGGCTTCTGCCATCTCAATGCCAATAGCACCGCCTCCAATCACGACTGCTTTACCGACCAGCCCTTTGGCGATCAACTCCTTGATGGCTATCGCCTTGTGAAGATCACTGATGGTGAAGACGTTTGACAGATCAGCTCCCGGAATAGGCAGAACAAGCGGTTCACTGCCTGTCGCCAGCAACAGCTTATCATAGGCCAGCGATTGCCGGACACCTGTCGCCACATGCTCAACCAATACTGTTTTTTCAGATCGGTTAATTGTCAGGGCCTTCGTCGATGTCAATGTTTTGACCCCTTTTGCTTTTTCAAAAAACCGTTCATCTCGAAGCATATGAAAACTGGTTGAACGCAACTCCTTTTCATCGGCCACATCACCCGAGACATAATAGGGAATTCCGCAGCCACCATAAGAGATGAGACTGTCCTGGTCCACCAGCGTCACTTCAACATCCGGATTGAGCCGCTTTACTCTTACTGCGGCCTTTGGTCCTGCTGCAACTGCCCCGATAACAACTACTTTTTCACCCATAACCAATACCTTTAAATGGAAAAATATTTATAATTTCTGGCATATGAACACTATGAGAAAAATATTTCAAGATGATTTTACGGAAAAAAGAATCATGATAGTTGGGAATAAAACGGCAGCCTGTGACAGGTGAAAAAGATGAAAAAGGCGTCAATCTCCAACATGCAGTTTGTCAAGGCGAAGACGGTGCCTGTCATCAAACAGGTAGCGCTCAATCAACCTTATTGAACAGATAATACCAAAGCCGCTCCCTGACGTTATCAGGAACATAATGAGTAATTGATACTTGACTGCTTCAACCGGAGGTGAGCCACCCAAAATCTGTCCGGTCATCATACCGGGAAGAGATACCAGACCTGCTGCCGCCATCGCATTAATCATCGGAATCATGCCGGTCCGCATACAATCCCTGCGCAGGTCTGAAACCGCCTGGCGCCAGGATTCACCAAGCATGAGACGCTGCTCGATAATTTCCCGTTGTTCATAGAAGAGACTCGTCATCCGGTCAGAAGCCAACGCCACCCCAGTCATGGTGTTGCCGAGCAGCATCCCGAGAAATGGTATCGCATAGCGTGGCTCATACCATGGGTCCTGCTGCAGTATTACAAGCAGTGCTAGAATCGTGATGGAAAAAGATGATATAAACATTGCACCCACGCCCACGCCAAAGCCAAACAGCCCTTTGATCCTGCGCTTCATTCGAACCCGTACTTCTCTTCCGGCTGCAAGCAACATGATTAAGGAGACTAAACAGATAAGCAAAAACGAGCGACTGGCGAACAATGATTGGAGAACGAGGCCGATGAGTAAAAGCTGCACCGTCATGCGGGCAGCTGACAACACCATCTGCCTTCCAAGCCCCAATTCCATTTTAAAACTGAGGACGGCCAGGAGCACGACGAGGCCGGAGGCAATCGAGAGGTCATAGACACTCAGTGGTGTAACCTGCATAATCTAGTCCCAATCCTTTTCAGACAGTTGTCTTTCTTCAAGACGATCCTGATACATAACAACCAGGCGGTCACATATCCGATGAATCTGCTCCCGATCATGGCTCACCCATAAAACAGGTGATCCATATCGTTTCTGGAAATTTTTAACCGCTGTTTCGAGCAGTTCGCAATTTTCACGGTCAAGGCTCGAGCCCAGCTCATCAAGAAGCAGGACACTGGGCTTACGAATAAGAACTCGTACAACTGATAATCTCTGTTTTTCACCACTGGACAAACGGCTGACCTGCCAGTTCAAAACATCATCCTGGAAGCCGAGGGCTTCAAGCAGCATAACCAGTTCTTCATGGTCACAACCTGTCATCATGTGGCTCTTAACATCATCGTACCACCAGCGGGACTCTCCTGGAATAAGAGCAACCCGGCTGCGCCAGACAGGTGCGGAAAAGTTTGAACAATTCTGTCCATCAAGACTGATCTGTCCGCTGTGACTGTCAAGGTCTGCAAGGGCTCTTAAAAAAAGTGTCTTTCCTATACCGGATATGCCGCTTATACCAATAGTCTCTGCCCCCGAACAGTTCAAACTGTATGGCCCGTGATCGCCAAACCTGAGTGCTGTTACAGAAAAGCGGAATTTCTGATCAGGGAAGGATGATATTGAAAGTGGTTCCGTCATCAATTTTACTGTTTACAAAAATTTGCCCTTTATGACTGGTAATGGAGTTTTGAACAATCGCCAGCCCCAGTCCGGTACCCTTATGCTTGTCAGTAAAAAAGGGCTGGAAAATCTGATCTACCTTCTCAGCCGTCATGCCGGATCCTGTGTCTGACAGTTCTATCCTGGCTGTGCCATCCGGTAATTTCTCGGTAACGATGCTCAGTTTACCCCCATTTTGCATGGCCTGGATACCGTTAAGCAATATATTGAGAAATGCCCGGTAAAGCATATCTTCATCAACCTGTTTCACCAGTGTTTCGCACTTAAAATTGTTATGTATGCTGATCTGCTGCTGCTCTGCCATCGGACGGATAAAACGGACGACTCTATCGAGAATAACATGAATATCGATTTCTTTGAGTCTTGGCTGCTGTGGTCTTGCAAAATCCAGAAACTCAGTGACAATGGTGTTAAGACGGCTGGTCTCATCAATGATGATCTGGGCAAGATTTTCGTTGCCGGGTGCAACCTTGACAATTCGTTTTTTAAGTATTTCTGCGGTACTGCGAACAATTCCCAGAGGGCTCTTTATTTCATGAGAGACAGTGGCCACCATGGTTCCCAGATGAGCCAGCCGCTCTGATTTATTGAGCTGATCCTCCAGTTTGAACCGCTCCATGGTACGTCTTTCGATAATTTTACCCCCTCGGGAGACAATCGTTCGCAACACCAGAAAGAGCAGGGTCATGACCACACTTGAGACAAGCATGATACGGCTTTGCAGCCTGAGAATTGCCTTATAGTCTCTGGAAAGGTCTTTTACAATCTCAATGACCCCCATGACAACCAGGCCGGCCTCGCCGCTCTCTTTTACCTGCCGAAACGGGATATAGGTTTTCAGCTGGCAGCTGACCCGTGCATCCGATAAGAGGCTCAACACCGAACCGCTGTAAATGATTTTTGAATTGGCAACGCCATCCAAGGCTTTATCATACTCGATTCCACCTTTATCTCTCAGTCCAACCTTCTCTGCAAGTGTCGAATAGGAGATAATATTCTCACTCGAGTCATATATGGTTACCGAATCAATGACCAACCCCTGGACAAGGCCTGTGACAATGCGGTCCAGATAATCAAACTGCTCAGGATTGCTCAGGGCGATCCGACCGTAACGCACGACGGCAGGGAGCACAAATCGTCTGAAAACCTGCTGATTTAAGTTTTCAGCAAGCAGCAGTGAGTAATCCTCACTCTGCTTCAACATCACATCACGGGCGTGATTGGAGATAACCCATGAAAGAAACAGGGTAAAAATGAGAAAAACACCAAGGGCCGAGAATGAAAAATATTTTACCAGGGTAAACGGCTGCAGACCGGCATTCAGCTTCTGCTGACGACTGGTATTGTCGTTTATATTCCTGGTTTTTTCATCAGTCATTGCAGACCCCGCAGCGCCTGCAGAGATCGGTGTCACAGGCTACAGTCTCCTCGAATTTAAATGCTTTGCAATACTCCTTCCAGAGATAGGAATCACTGATGGAGTGATCAATTATGCGCCAGGGCAAATATGAATTTTCGCTATACTGTCTGGTAGCAAACTGGTCAGCATTCAGCCCCTGCTGTTTCATTGCCCGTTTCCAGGATATACCCGAAGCGGCCATATCTATCAATAGCGGACCGATTCGCCTGTCACCGCGCGCTAGAACTGACTGGAACAAAACATGTTCAGGATTATCAAAGGTCATACGGACATTGGATATAACCGACAGCTCTCTTTTCAGTAAGGTGATTTTCCTTTTTAATTCCTTTACCACACTCGTGCCGGTAATACTCACCGGGTCGGACAATCGTTCACTTTCCCCGAACGGATGATACTGAAACGGTGTCCAGGGTTTTGGTGCAAAGCTGTTCACTGAAACAACAATCTGGGTCAGCCTGCCTCTTTGCTGGCCAAATGGTTTTATGGCCTGGAGAATCTTTCGAACAAGTTGAATAAACTCATGGAGATCACGATCTGTTTCAGTTGGCAGACCAATCATCAGATAAAGTTTTAATTTAAATAATCCCGCTTCCACCAGCCGAGTTGCCGCGCTGATCAGATCCGTTTCACTGAGTCCCTTGTTAATGACTTTTCTTAATCGTTCTGAACCCCCGTCCGGGGCAATGGCAACGCTCTTTAGTTCACTTTTGGACAATAATGACAGCAGGTTCTCAGAAATTCGATCCGCACGAAGGGACGAAAAAGACAACGAACAGCCCTGAAGGCCTATGTGCTCGGCGATAGATTCGATCGATTCTTCCGAGGTCATTTCCATACCGAGCAGTCCAACCCTGCGTATCTCATCCGGGCACTGCTTCAGACTTGTGAGGACTGCATCCTTATCCCACAATCGTGCCGGACGATAAATAAAACCTGCTGTACAAAAACGACAGCCCCGTGAACATCCTCTGCCGAGCTCAGTTAAATAGAGATCGGCAAACTCAGTTTCCGGGGTGAGCAGTTGCGAATGGGCGGCCCGGTCTTTTGTTTCAAGGATTACTTTTTTTATACGCAGCGGCAGCCCGGCTTCAACACGATATCCATGGAAATGACTGTTTGCATCGTACTCCGGTTGATAGAAGCGCGGGGCATAATATCCGTTTTTCTCCCGGTTCAGTTTCAATAGCAGTTCGTTTCGGCTCGCCAGGTTCTGGTTTTCGCAGAGCAGCTCAACCAATGGCGGCAAAAGAGGCTCCGCTTCTCCCACAACAAAGAGATCGACCATTGCAGCCAGCGGTTCTGGATTCATAAATGCCGTCACTCCCCCGCAAACCAGCAACGGAGACGCTCCGGAAATAGCATCAGAGCGGCGCTCTGCGAGTGGTTCTATGCCTGCCATCAGCAGAAGTTTGGCAACATTGACGTAGTCATGTTCAAAACTGACGGAGCAGAAAAGGATTGGGAAATCAGCAAGCGGGCGTGATGACTCAACGGATCGGAGCTCAGATGCTTTTTGATCAGGCAGGAACACGCGTTCGCAAACAATGCGATTATCCTCATTAAGCAGGTGATAGACAATCTGAAAGCCGAGATTGGACATACCAACCCGATAACTGTTCGGGTAGAGCAAGGCAACCGGAAGACGCCCGGTCCATTTTTTCAGGTAGGAACCTTTCTCCTGGTCAAGTCGAGCCTTTCTCGAATTATGACCCTGGCCAGGAAGAGTACTGTGGCGGTGTCTGCTTTTCTTTTTGCGGTCCAAAAAGTCAGGTCAAAGTGGTTAATTTGCCTTTTTCCTCAGATAAGTTGGTGTTTCGAGATAATCCTCATTCCAGCCACCGTCCCTTCTCTCGCTGTCTTTATCAAAGCCGCGGCGGGAAGGACTGAGATTGTCAAATGCATCAAAATTTGACCCGGGCAGATGAGCGACACGTTTCTGCCGGTTGGCGGGAGCTGGCTTAACTGCAGTCTGATTCTGGGTTTCGTTATCCGGTTTCTGTTGTCTGCGGGGCAGGTCGTCCACCTGGGCAATGGTTTCCTGCCTGGACCCTACATCGCCCACACCTGTGGCAATTACCGTAACATGCAGTTCATCGCCCAGATTATCATCATAAAGAGCGCCAATGACAACCTTGGCATCATCATCCACTTTCGCCTGAATAAGAGCTGAGGCTTCCATGAATTCTGCCATAGTGAAGCTCTCCTCGGTTGCAGAGATATTGATCAGCAGCCCCCGCGCTCCATCAAGGCCAACATCCTCAAGCAGCTGATTATCTATAGCCCGCTTGGCTGCTTCGGTTGCCCTGTTCTCTCCGGCAGCAACACCAGAACCCATGATTGCCGGCCCGACCTCTCTCATTATCGTACGAAGGTCAGCAAAATCTGCATTTATCAACCCAGGTACATTAATCAGGTCAGTTATACCCTTCACTGCCTGCAGCAGGACTGTGTCTGCAAGTGACAGCATATCAGAAAGTTTGGAACTCTTCTGCATCAAGCTTAACAGCCGATCATTCGGTACCGTGATTATGGTATCGGCATATTGCTGTAACTCCTTCCAGCCGATCTCAGCATTCTTGAGTCTATGTTTTCCTTCAAAGCTGAACGGTTTCGTAACAACGGCGACTGTCAAGGCTCCAAGCTCCTTGCTTATTTTGGCTACTACCGGAGCAGCGCCCGTTCCGGTTCCGCCGCCAAGCCCGGCTGTGACGAAAACCATGTCACTGCCTTTCAGGCATTCCTTTATCTCTTCAACCGACTCATGAGCCGACTGTGCACCCGTCTCAGGGTCTGCACCGGCACCAAGACCTTTGGTTATGCTTGGTCCGATCTGTAAACAGATATCCGCCTTTGATTGATCTAGTGCCTGCTTGTCAGTATTTGCAACAATGAATTGAACTCCCTGGAGTCTATTTGCCACCATAGTGTTGATTGCATTACCACCACCTCCACCAATACCGATAACCTTTACAGTCGCGACCCCTTCTTCTGACTCAGCCATTCTAAAGGGCATTCCGATCTCCTTAAATTTCTTTCAATTCTCTATATTTAAGTTAGGAAATATGAGCAATTTCCTACTCGTAAAACTATAGCATCTCCACCTTTGCAGATAAACAAAAAAGTCATCTCTACATCATTTTTTTGAACCACCCTTTCATTTTGTCCATCATTCCGACATCCATGTGCAAATTGTTCTGCTTTTGATCTCTACCATACATCACCAGTCCCACCGCGGTTGTACAGCGTGGAGTGAAGATATCCTCAACTCTTCCGCCAACCCCCGCCGGATAACCGATACGAACCGGCAAGTCAAAAATCTGTTCGGCAAGATCGACAATGTTGGCAAGCAGGGATGTTCCGCCGGTGAGGACAACACCGGCATTAATCCGATTTTTCTGTCCTGATGCAACCAGTTCCCGGTCAACCATTTCAAGGATCTCTATCATCCTTGCTTCGATGATATCCACGAGAACCTTTTGAGTAACCCGTCTCGGTTCACGATCTCCAACGGATGGAACATCCACGACATGGTTCGGTTTTATTACCGATGATAAGGCGCTTCCATAATCCTCTTTCAAACGTTCGGCTTCTGCCAGCGGCGTTCTCAGTCCAACAGAGAGGTCATTGGTTAAATTATGCCCACCCAGTCCGATTTCACTGGTGTGACGTATCGTTCCGTCACAAAACACCGCTATGTCGGTAGTTCCGCCGCCGATATCTACAAGTGAGACGCCAAGGTCCATCTCGTCCTGGCCAAGGACCGACTTAGCCGAAGCAATTGATTCAAGAACCAGATCTGCGACCTCAAGACCGGCTTTATTGCAGCAGGTAACAAGATTGTGAACGGCTCCGATGTCTGCAGTTACAATATGAACATTTGTTGCCAGACGAACCCCTGTCATTCCCAGCGGATTCTGGATGCCCGTATGGTCGTCAACCATGTACTCCTGTGGCAAAACATGGATAACACGTTGATTTTCTGATATTTTAACCGTTCTAGCAGCATTGATGACTTCCTGGATTTCGGGTTGTTTGATTTCACGGCCATTAACTGCCAGGATACCTGGACTATTGAATCCTTTTATATGATTTCCCGCTATACCGACGTAAACCGCATCAAGGTCACACCCGGCAAGATCTTCAGCAATCTTAACAGCCTGCTTAATTGAGCCGACCGTGCTTTCTATATTAACCACGATACCCTTGCGCATACCAAGCGAAGGTGTTGTACCGGCACCTATTATATCTATTCCGTCATCAAACACTTCTCCAACAACACAGCAGATCTTGGTAGTTCCTATATCGAGTCCGACAACAAGATCTCCACGTATTCCCTCTCTGGCGTCGTCGGAAATCTTTTTTGCACCCTCTTCCACTTCGTAACTCTCTTCCATTACTCTCATCCTGATTCACTGTAACCGACAATTACCTTATCATTGAGATAGTTCATCCTGATGTATGTCACCTGAGCTATCTCCATACCCTTCTTCCGTGGTTTATACAAGATCTCAAGCACCTTTCTGAGCCTGACATATTTTTTTCTTACCTCGCCGCTTCCGAAAAAAACCGGAAACGGATACTCCACCATATGAATTACCAGTCCCTCCTTCAAATCCACATGTATTTCCGAAACAGATTGAGCAGGCAGATTGGGGTTATTGGCCCTGATCAATTTTAGAAAATATAATGCTTCGCTGAGGCGCTCCGCCCGGTGACTCTGATCTTCTATTTGATTGAGCCCGGTTATTACCGGGAAATCGATATCCATCCCTACTTCAGCCCTGATAAACGGCTCACCGTCCCCATCCATATAGTAAAGCTGAGGCAATCCATCAACCTCTTTTACGACGAGGGCCTGAGGTTCATACTCCTGTATGTGAATGATAACTTTATCGGGCCATTTTTTTATAACATCTACATTTTTTGCCCAGGGAACCTGAGCCTTAATCGTTTCAGAGACCCGGTTGCCGTCTAGAAAAAGCAGGCTTGAATTAATAGCCACACCGGAATCTCCACGAACCTGCGCTGCCGGCGTTTTGCGGCAGCCTTTAACCTCGACAGTAGTGATGTTAAAATAATCAAGATCTGCCAGAAACGTTTTAACACTTTCGCCACCGCTGAACTTTATAAAAAGGCCGATGGCCAGGGTCAGGCAGAGAACCAGTAATAAACGCCGACCCCAGCGGCTGCTTTCCGGGGGAGCCTGATATGACTGCCGGCCAGTGTTTGTTTTTCGTGTTCGATAGTTATTGAGTTTTCGAAGCAGGCTTCTCTTCTTTTTCCCCTCACTTGTTTTTAACTTGATAAAGGCATCCCGCCCGGCATCGACGCTCCCCCCTCTGCGAGATGAGAATCCGCCCGTTCCTGTCCTTTTAAACAGGTTTCTAACACCAGTTCTGATACGGGTTAAAATCTTCACAGAAGCTGCACCTCCCGTTCCAGAATGATACCGCTGTCGCTTTTTACCCTGTTCTGCACCTTACGCATCAATTCCATCATGTCGCCGGCCGTTGCATTTCCACGATTAACAAAGAAATTTGCATGCTTTTCAGACACCTCAGCATCACCCACTCGCAGCCCCTTAAGATTGGATGCCTCAATCAACCGGCCAGCACTCTTACCGGCAGGGTTTTTAAAAAAAGAACCTCCATTGGCCATTCCGACTGGTTGCCGTTCCCATCGCTGCCTGCGAAATTCCCTCATTTTTTCCTGAACTGTTATGGTTTCGGCAACTGCAAGCTGTAAATCGACTACCGTAACAACATAATCGGCCAATGCTTTATTTATATCATCCCAGCAGCGATAACTGAACGTCAAATCTCTTCCCACCACTCTTTTTATATCATTATCTCCAACAAGGGTCACCTGGTGAACAAGATCTCCGATTTCACTCCCCCAGGCACCAGCATTCATTGCCAGTGCGCCACCCATAGTTCCCGGGATTCCAGCAGCAAACTCAAGACCGCTGAGTCCCTGCTCGGCAGCCCAATCACCAATCCGGGATAAACCGATGGCAGCTCCAGCTTCAACAACAATGTTGCCATTATCCAGTGATTGTCCTCTGCTGACAGATTTGAAGCCATCACCTAAAATAATGATTATCCCCGAAAAACCTTCATCGGATACAAGCATATTTGAGCCTCTTCCCAGCACTTTGCAATCAATTTCATTTTCATTGCACAGCGAAATAACAGACTGCAGTTCCTCCGTTCTGTTAACGGTAACCAGTGCTTCAGCAGGACCTCCAATTCGAAATGTAGTCCATGCAGAAAGGGGGGCATTCCACAGCACAGGGCTTTCCACGACTGTTCCGAGACGTATCTTAACCGAACTACTCAGCACCATATTCAGCTTTTCTCCTGCTGTAGTATCGACAACAGATCCTCGCCTGCCTTGACAATATTACCGGCACCAAGGCTTAGCACCAGGTCTCCCGGCTGCAGCATCTGCCGGACCTCTTCCGCAAGCTTTTGAACATCAGGGACATAGGCTGTATAGCGCTGCCCATGTTGTTGAATCTCTTTCATTAAACTCTCACTGCTGACGCCTTCAATCGGTTCCTCACTTGCCGCATAAATATCTGTCATGACAAGGAGGTCGGCCTGATGAAAACAGGTCTGAAACTCTTTAAACAATCCTTTTGTCCTGCTGTATCGATGAGGCTGAAACAGTACAACAAGCCGTTTTTCAGGCCACGCCTGCTTTATTGCCGAGAGGGTTGCACGTATCTCTGTCGGGTGATGGCCATAATCATCGAATACCGTTATCTCTGCAGCGGTCCCCTTGTGCTGCATCCTGCGTTGTACCCCGGCAAATGAAGCCAGTGCGTCCCCTATCACCTGGAAGGAAATCTCCAGTTCAAGCCCAACACATATGGTTGCCAGGGCATTATAAACATTATGTATACCGGGTGGGGCCAGACTTATCTCACCCAGTGTTTGTTCAGCCCGTTTGACCACAAATCTGACCCGGCCTTGAGCAAAAGAAATCTGCTCTGCATAGAGGTCAGATTGACTGGTAAGGCCATAGGTGATGACTCGCCTTCTTATTTCAGGCAGTATATCTGAAACATGCTGATCATCAAGACAGATAATAGCCGCACCATAAAACGGGATTTTATCGATAAACTGTAGAAACGTCGTTTTAATATGATCAATATCTCTATAGTAATCGAGGTGCTCCAGATCAATGTTTGTGATTACTTCAAGCACAGGAGACAGTTTCAGGAACGAACCATCGCTTTCATCGGCTTCAGCCACCAGGAATTCACCTTCTCCGAGTTTGGCATTTCCTCCTAGACAATCAACCTTTCCGCCCACCACAATTGTAGGGTCCAGACCCGCCTGAGCCATCATCCAGCTCACCATTGAGGAGGTTGATGTTTTGCCATGGCTGCCGGCAATGGCTATGCCAAATTTTTTAAGCCTCATCAATTCTGCCAGCATCTCTGCCCGCATGATAACCGGAACACCTTGTTCCCGGGCCGCAAGCACCTCAGGGTTATCCACGGAAATTGCTGAAGAGGTTACGACCACGTCTGCTCCGGTCATCCACTGCCGCTGGTGCCCCACATAAACTGTGCAGCCCTGGCGAGCCAGGTTCTCAGTAATGTCGGATTGTCCCAAATCTGAGCCCGAGACCCGATATCCCAGATTGACAAGAAGTTCAGCAATCCCGCTCATGCCGATACCGCCGATGCCGACGAAATGAATATGTTTCGTTTTTTTGTACATGCTGTCCTATTTTCCTGCCATCTCCAGACAGAGATCGACGATGCGATCTGCTGCATCTGGTATGCCAAGTTCTTTCATGTTTTGAGACATCGCCTGCAATGTTTCCGGGGCTTTAATGAGTAATTTCAGTTCTCTTCTCAAGGTGTCCGCTGTTAAATCGGTTTGAGAAAACATTAAGGCTCCACCCTGTTCAACAAATCTCAGTGCGTTTTTTTCCTGATGGTTATCTGCAGCATGGGGATATGGAATAAGAATTGCCGGTTTCCCGAGTACTGCCAGTTCTGCTAGCGTTGTCGCGCCTGCACGCGACACGACAAAATCGGCACGGTTATAAACCGCAGCCATATCGTCAAAAAATGCTGAAACCTGGGCATTAATATTATTCACTTCATATGCTTTTCTTACCGTGGTCTCGTCTGCTGCTCCTGTCTGGTGAATGATCTCGATTTTCGAGAGATCCCTGTCGCCGGTTGTGAATACCTCAACAATCATCTCGTTAATTGCCCTCGCACCCTGACTTCCTCCAAGCACAAGCAGTGTCATTCTTTTTCCCGGGTGGATGGAACGGCCGCCCGAATCAATAATCTGACTGCGCACCGGGTTTCCAGTTAACACCGTTTTTCCGGCGGGAAAATAAGATTGACAGGCTGGCAGAGACAGACATACCTTGTCGACGATGCTTCCCAGTTTCCTGTTGGCCAGTCCCGGAACAGAATTCTGCTCATGAATAATGGTCGATTTCCCCATCAGCCAGGCAGCGGCAACAACAGGGCCGGTAACATAGCCGCCAACACCACAGACAACGTCCGGTCGAAATCTGAATATATGATAACAGGCCTGACAAAACGTGAGCGGCAAAACGGCTATTGCTTTAAGTAGCGGTCCTGGCTTCTTCCCTTTAAGACCGTAACTATGCACCGTAGCAACAGAAAACCCGTATCGTTCCAGATGTTTTTTATCCAGTTTCCGTTTTGTACCGACAAACAGGACCTGGCTGTCCGGCTTCCTGGAACGGAGACACTGGGCTGTCGCCACAGCGGGAAACAGATGACCTCCGGTTCCCCCACCTGTTAACATGAGCCTGACAGGTCGTTCTGAGCTCTTATTCCTCACCTGGAGCCCCCCTGCCGTTTCTCCCGGCTTAAAAGCCCATTAACTGCACGAGTAAACGCTTCACCGCGATGTTTATAGTTTTCAAACATATCAAAACTGGCAGTCGCCGGTGAAAGCAGAACGGTATCTCCCGGGTCGGCCTGAGATGATGCCAACGAGACAGCCTCATCCAGACTCGCAGCAAGGCTGAAGGGAGCCAGGTCACCGAGTTCTTTCGACATGGTCCGGGCAGTCTCACCCATCAGCACCAGGTGTTTTACACAATTTCGGACCGACTCTCTTAATAGCTGGTAATTATCTCCCTTATCCTTGCCTCCTGCTATGAGGATGACATTTTCCCCTACCTGTTCAAGAGCGATATTTACTGCACCAGTATTTGTTGCCTTGGAATCATTGATATACGTAACACCATCGATTTCAGCAATTACCTGCAGTCGGTGAGTTCCTGGCTTGAAAGATCGCAGTGTTTCCAGAGCAGCACCATAATCAACCTCAAAAGGTCTAACTGCAAGCAGCGCCGCTGCACTGTTGATTAAGCCTGACACCGTCGCAAGACTGCTATCTGATAGATCATAGACTGCCGGACCGTTTGGTGTTGGGATGGTAATTCCGAACCCCTTTATACAGGCCGAATAGTCAATACTTTTTCCAAAAAACTGGAAGGAATCTCTATGGGACAGGTATTTAAATTGCCGACATAACCTGTCGTCACCATTCATTATGGCATGCTCGACACCTTCTCCATGAAAAATTCGCAATTTTACCGCAGCATAACGCTCAAGTGTTTTATGCCGATCCAGGTGGTCAGGCGTTATGTTCATCAATACGGCCACATTCGGTGCAAAGGCACCACACAGTTCAAGCTGGAAACTGGATACCTCCAATACCACGATTTCATAATCATCCGGACGGCGAAGATACTCAATGACCGGTGTACCGATATTTCCGCCAACAAAGACTTTTTTGCCAGCAGCTTTGAGCAGCTCACCGACCAGTTCGGTAACAGTGGTTTTGCCATTGGTACCGGTTATTGCAATTACCGGAGACTTGAATTTACCTGCTGCCAGGGCAAGCTCACCTAAAACAGGAATTCCAGAGGCCGATATTTCTGCGATTACAGGATGTTCAGCAGCAACGCCCGGGCTGAGTATTACCATTTCTGCGTTGCTTAAAAATTCCACGGTGTGATTGCCGCCTTCATAGGCTGCGGAAAACTGTTCCAGCAGGTTTCTCTCATCCCTGCTCAAATCACTGAACAAACGACTGTCAGAAACGAATAGATCAGCACCGCACAGGCCAAGATAGTGTACAACGGCCCTCCCTGCCTTCCCGTATCCAACCAGGGCCACCTTCATCCCCTGTCTGATGTTGTACAATCTGTCCATTACCGCAACTTCAGTGTTGCCAGCGCCAGAAAACCAAGGATAATTGAAACGATCCAGAACCGAACAACAACCTTCGTTTCATGCCAGCCTTTTTTTTCGTAGTGATGATGGAACGGGGCCATCAGGAAAATTCTTTTCCCTTTTGTCAGTTTAAAATATCCCACCTGCATTATCACGGACAATGCCTCCATCACAAAAATACCGCCAACGATTGCCAGGAGCATTTCCTGTTTAATAATTATTGCAACAGCTCCAAGCGCTCCCCCCAGGGCAAGGGAGCCCACGTCTCCCATAAACATCTGGGCCGGATAGGCGTTAAACCAGAGAAATCCCAGGCAGGCCCCGACTATGGCACCGCAGAACACTGACAACTCGCCACTGCCTGCCACATAGGGAATCTGGAGGTAGTCTGCCATAACAATGTTGCCGGCCATATAGGAGAAAATCAGATAAACCGCAGCTGATACAATGGTTGGACCTGTAGCCAGGCCGTCAAGACCATCTGTAAGATTCACCGCGTTGGATGCCCCGACAATGACCAGCATGGCAAATATAATATAAAACCAGCCCAGGTCCGGTTGAATGTTTTTCAAGAACGGCACACTGAGGTGTCCGTCAAAACCGGGGTGAAGAATGACAAACAATCCGACAACCGCTGCACCTGAAAACTGGAGAAACAACTTTCCACGCGCACTCAGTCCGTCACTGGATTTTTTAGTGATTTTACGATAATCATCCAGCCCGCCTATAAAACCAAAAAAAACAATCACGAACAGCAGGAGCCAGACAAGACTGCTGTCGAGACGGGCCCAGCTCAATGTTGACAGAATAACTGATGATACAATCAGTAATCCGCCCATTGTCGGGACACCCTGCTTGGACAGATGGCTTGCCGGACCGTCATCCCGGACAACCTGTCCAATCTGCATTTTCTGCATCATCCTGATGAACCAGGGGCCGATAACAATCATAATTAAAAAAGCAGTAATGGCGCCTCCGATTGATCGAAAGGTTATATAGCGAAATACATTGAAACCAATAAAACTGGTATGGAGTGGATAAAGAAGGTGGTAAAGCATTACTCTCTCAAAAGTTAATTAATCAGCATATTTGCAGTAGTTGGTCGACGATGGTATCCAGGGCCAATCCTCGCGATGCTTTGACAAGAATCCAGTCATCTGGATGTAACTGTCCAGTATGCAACAGCTCGGCTACCCAGTCAACAATTCTCTGCTTGTCATCAAAAATTACGACTTTGTCAGGTTTCATACCGTGCTTTATTGCTCCATTGGCAATATTTTCTGATAACGCACCAAAAACACCAAGAAAATCTATATGCGAATCTGCAACATGACAACCGATATTGGTGTGTAACGTTACCGCCTCGGCCCCCAGCTCAAGCATGTCGCCAAGGATTGCTACCCTGGCAACGGAATTAATCGCTTTGACGGTATCAAGAGCCGATGTCATTGATGCCGGGTTGGCATTATAGGTATCGTTTAGAATATTTAGCCCCTTCCCACTCCTCATCGATTCCATCCGGTTTGCGGTCGATGTAAAGTTTTCAAGACCATCAACGATGGCACCGAAATCAATCCCAGCTGAGTAAGCGATCGCTGCTGCTGCGCAACTGTTTGTACAATTGTGAAGTCCTGGCGTCTGGAGTTTCACCGTTTTCTGCTCTTTGCCACTATGCAGGACAAAAGACATATGTCCCTCACTGTCCGGTATCATATTCGTCGCCCAGATATCCGGGCTTTGCGAAACCGCACGGTCTGAAACACCATAGGTCACCTGCTTGTGATTTGGATACTTCCTGCTCCAGGCAACGATTCTCTCGTCATCGAGATTAACCACATGCACACTGCCTTCCCTTGAACCCGAGAACAGCTCTGCTTTCGCTCGTGCTACATTTTCTATGGTGCCAAGTCCCTCGAGATGAGCGCCATAAACGTTTGTTATGCAGGCAATATCGGGATCAGCGATTTGTGTCAATCTTCCGATCTCTCCCGGCTGGTTCATACCCATCTCGAGAATGATTCCCTTCTGTCCGACCGAGGCTGGCAGTAACGACAATGGCAGGCCGATAAGATTATTAAAATTTCCAGCGGTTTTCAGAACCCGTTTCGGTGGTTCATCAAGGTTCTCCGGCCAGTATCTGGCAAAAATTGAAGCGGTCATCTCCTTGACTGTCGTTTTTCCACAGCTACCGGTAATGCCCACCACAACCGGGTTATTGAATGATTTCAAGGCCTGCCTGCGCCACCCTGCAAGATTGCCAAGAGCCGTCAGCGTATCATCGACTTTTATACAGGCAACGTCATCCATCCCAACGGCTCTATCCTCGGAAATAATCAGGCATGCCGCTCCACGCTGAACCCCTTTTTCAAGATAATCATGGCCGTTGAATGATTCTCCACTCAATGCCACGAATATATCATCCTGGCCAATCGATCTGCTGTCAGTTGATACATTTCTAAAACACTTGCCCGTTCCTTGAACTGTGATGACGCCGTTCGATGCGGCGGCCACAAGCTCAACATCCCAGGCCAGTGAACTTTCCTGAGCACTCAGGCAATCATCAAAAAATGATTTACCCGTCTCGGTAATCTGATACTGTTCATGCCCCTTTCCCGCGATCAGGACGATATCTTCAGCCCCACCATAATGAACTGCCGCTCCGATCGCCTGGGCCCTGCCCGCTATCTCAACACAACCACGCTCATCTTTTTTACGATGAAAAAGCCAGTCCGGCTTCATCATTCGACCGCGGCCAATCGCTTCACTGTCTATGATATCCTGTCGAATCTTTGAAGGAGCCTCACTTCTTGGATTGTCATCGGTTATGATGGCGACATCTGAATAGCGGACTGCAATTTCGCCCATCAGGGGACGCTTTCCCCGATCACGGTCCCCGCCACACCCAAAAACACAGAACAAATTCCGGTGAGGCAATGTTTTCAGTGTAGCAAGCGCATTCTCCAGGGCATCCGGCGTATGCGAATAATCGACCAGTACAACAGGCAGCTCTTTTCTTTTTACAGGAAAAGAGACATGCTGCATTCTGCCGGGAGCGCCCTTTGCCAGGGAGAGATGCTTGCAGATGCTGTCCTGCTCCAGCCCAAGCTCTGTGAGCGCCGCCACGCTGACAAGCAGATTCTCAATGTTAAAATGCCCTATCAGCGGGGATCTAATCTGCAGCATGTCGCCTTTTGGGTCTATAAAGTGGAAAGATGTCCCGGATCTATCTATCTGTGAGCTGGCAAGTTTGAAGCGGGCGTCATCGGATCGCCCGCAGCGAATAGCTGGAAGTGACAGTTCATCACATAAAGTGGCAAGTTTCTCGGTCCAAGCCTTTTTCTGTCGATTCTGGGGGTCAGGCTCGTAGAACACAACGCTTGTACCAGCTACCATTTTTTCCCTGAACAGGAGACTCTTTGCCGCAAAATAATCGGCCATAGTGTGGTGATAATCAAGATGATCCTGACTGAGATTTGTAAAAATCGCCAGCGCGAAGGTCAGCGGCCCAACCCTTTTCTGTTCAAGCGCATGGGAAGACACCTCCATCAGCACATGGCTAACACCACCATCGTGCATCTCTTTCAAAATGGTAAAAAGGGCCACTGGATCAGGGGTTGTAAAGCTCGCCGGATAGCTGACAAGGGTACCATTTTTGTCATGAAAACGGTAATTGACTGTTCCAATGACACCAACCTGCAGGCCTGCCTGGATGAGCACATGCTCCATCAGATAGGATATCGTCGTTTTACCATTGGTGCCGGTAATGCCAATCATCTTCATCCGCTCTGCAGGATTGCCGAAGAAACGGGAGGCGACTGTTCCTAAAACCTCTTTTGTATCATCAACACCGATGACAACAATATTTTCAAGCACTTCTATTGGACGGTTGATCCACTTTTCGCTATTGACCAGAACGGCACGTGCCCCAGCACCTATTGCTTTGTCGATAAAATCATGACCATCGGTTGTTCCTCCTTGTACGGCAACAAAGAGAGAGCCTGGAATTATATTTCTTGAATCCGCAGAGACTGAATGTATTACTATCGATCCTGCCTTTCCAGAACAAAGGTTATAATCAATATCTGTCATCAACTCTTCGAGCAGGACACCGGCATGTTCTCTCTTTTTCATATCTTTCCAGTTATCATGACTGTTGCATTCAGTTGTTGCTGTTTTTCATAGTGCCTCCGCCATCGACCTCATCTCTTTCAAGATTAAGGACAACGCGAGTGCCAGATACAAGTACAGACCCTGCTGGAGGATCATGGCTCACGACCCGACCGGTTCCGTTAACTTTAACTTCAACGCCACTATTCTGTAACAACCGTAAACTTTTTCGCAGGCTCATTCCAACAAGATCCGGCATTTTGGCAATCAGTACATCAAATTTATTTTCAGATTGACCGGACATATTCTCTGACTGAAGGATATCGGTGTCTGAGAAACTGAAGTTTTTTTCTTCCTGCTCTTTAGGTTTCATCATGTCCGCAAGGTTCTTCATTACCTTTTGCCGGGCGGCAACAGGAACGATCAATCGGGAAACTCCAGACATCAACTTAGCATCGTTTGGTCCGGGAACGTCATAGCCCGGCCTGCTGCTGACTACCATAATAATCAACTCGGGCTTATGCATGGGAATCAGCGCAAAGGAGATATGGTGACGGATAAATGTTTTAAAACCATTATGGTGTGTGAATGAGCTGCTTTTTCCCTCAATAATTTCAGAGTTTAGCCGATCACTTTTACCAACAGCCGATAACAGATATTCGATTTCTGCAGCAACACCATTTCGGACCTTCAATTGTTCCTGGTCAGGTTTCAGATCCTCCAGAAGGTATTCACTCTGGTTGCGCCTGACCGCATAGCGATCAGCTGCATGGAGCGCTATTCTTGCTTCGCCGTTAACACTGCGTGAAAGCGCGGTCAACATCTGCAACGGGGTGAGCATTGCCGGTACCGTTTCAAAATCCCGATGCCCTGTTCCCGTCTTGTCGAATGCAACGCTTTCCGGGTTGGCCGCAACCGTGCTGATAAAATCGTACTTCTCAGACCTTGCTACCCCCAATTTTTCCCAAAGCTGGAGCTGAACTCCTAATTTACGCTTCTCAGAAACGATACTCCAGGGAAGCAAATTCCCTCCACTCTGACTCTCAAGCAAAGAGATCTCTCGCAGAAACAATTTAAAGTATAGTGGAACGGCAACCTGCTGATTAAAGACATCAGAGAAAACTGCTTCGGGATAGGTGTGAAACCGGTTCGGGTCGAAAGAGGGCGCTTGAGCATAACCGACGACCGCTCCCGTGGTTGCCTCAATGGCGAGGACTCCCATACTGATCGCAGCATCATCTTGCCAATATTCATCCACGTACTGATCCAGTATCTGCTGAATCTTTAAATCCAGTGTCAAGACCAGGTGCCTGCCGTCAGGCCCCGGGATACTGTCACCAACTTTTTTCAGCTCTTCAACTTTGCCCGGATTTATTCGATGTTCAGTCTGGAGTCCGTTAAGATAAAACTCTACCCCTGAAAGACCGGTATCATTTTCAACAAACCCCACCAGGTGCGCTGCTGATTCTTTCTGGGGGTGATAGCGGACATGTTCTTTATGAAGGAAAATACCGGGTAGCTCCAGTCGGCGAATTTCATCTTCCTGCTTCTGGTTAATATCCTTTGCCAGCCAAAGCCGCAGGCCACTTTTCCTGAGACGATCCGCTATGGTATCTTCCGGTTCCTCGAGTATGGACGCAAGCGGGATTGTAATACTCTCAAGAGATTCGATTTCCCGTATATTTGCATATACCGAAACTCGCTCATAAGAAACGGCTAACTCTTTGTAGTTTCTGTCATAGATAGTGCCGCGGATGAGATCTCTGTTAACAGGGGTATGCCATTGCTTAAAAGCCCAGGATCCGAGAAGCTGCTCGAGCACATCAGGACGGTAGTATAGTGAGTACCAGAGGATTCCACCAATCAAGGCGAAGATAAAAGGGATACATACCAAAAGCCACCGTCTTTTTTCTCCCCTGGTGCGTAGACGGGAACGCTGGGCCATTTCAGCTGCTTACCTGATTTTATAGACCTGTCCCTCTTCAGGGACATAGAGAGCTAACGCCTGTTGTGCCTGTGAATGGATGTTATTTGCCGACATCAGCCGGGCTCGTTCTGCAAGCAACGTCATCTGGTCATTTCTGATTGCATGGAGATTTGCCTCGACTGCCTGAATGGAAATGTGGGCCTGACTGTTGAGACTGCCCAGCCAAAGCACTGAACAGCAGACAACAACCATGGCTACGCAAAACACCTTGACAATAGCGAGCCAGAGCATTTTCCCGCCCGGAAGGTCGGATACCCTCCTGCGACGCAGCTGCTGCCTTACCTCAAATCCTGCCGTCTGTTGTGCGGTGAAGTGTATTTGATTTTGAATATTCATATATCCCCTCCGTGCTATGCAAGGCGCTCGGCGACACGCAATCGAGCACTGCGTGATCGTCGGTTAGCGTTAACTTCATAATCTGATGGCATGATTGGCTTCTTGGTTATCACTGCTAAGCTGTCACTGGCAGCAAATTTTTTTTTTACAATCCTGTCTTCCAGGGAATGAAAAGAAATGACACAGAATCTGCCTCCTGCTACCAGATGGTCAGCTGCCTTATCCAGAATCATGAAAAGATTTGACAGTTCTTCGTTTACTGCGATCCGCAAAGCTTGAAATACCCTCGTCGCAACATGGATCCTGGGTGGGTGAAATCTTCTGGGAATCGCCCTGGCAACGAGTTTTGCAAGCTGTCCCGATGTCTTGATGCCGCCCTGTTTGCGCTCATCAATGACTCGTGCAGCAATCCTTCGGGACTGCTTTTCCTCGCCGTAATAGAAGAAAATATCGGCAAGCTCTTTTTCAGAGGCAGAGTTGAGAATTGTCTCGGCTGTCTTTTCCCGTCTCTGGTCCATTCTCATATCCAAGGGTTCATCCTTCTGGAAACTGAAACCACGTTCACCACTATCGAGCTGCAAAGAGGAAAGTCCAACATCAATCAAAATTCCGTCTACCTGGACATAACCTGCTTCTGCCAGCCCCACTTCAATCTCTGCAAAATTTCGGCGGATAATCGTCAGTCGGCTTTCAAATTCAGCGATATTCTTCTGACTCTCTTTTATTGCCTGTTCATCCCATTCAAAAGCGACCACACGTCCGGCAGGAGCAGACCGCTTAAGGATTTCACGTGTATGGCCTCCAAGCCCGAGGGTGCCGTCCATGTAGACGCCGCCGGAGACAACCTGAAGCATGGAAAGCGTCTCCTCGAAAAGAACAGGTCGATGAATATCCCAGCGCGCTGAACCCACCGCTAGAATATTCCAAGTTTGGCGAGGCTCTCACCATACTGAGCAAGATTTTCCCGGGTCTTTCTAAACTCGATTAACCATGCCTGCTGATCCCATATTTCAACGAATTCCAGCATCCCGTTCAGGACCACATCCCTGGCAATATCGACCTCTGATCGAAGTGAAACCGGAATCAATAAACGCCCCTGCTTGTCGAGACTGCACTCGGTAACACCTGAGACAACATGCCGGATAAAGCTCGAAAGATTGGGTTCCTCACGGCCTTTTGAGAGCAGCTTGTCCTCAAATATCTGCCACTCTGATGCTGGGAAAACACGCAGGTGTTCACCCCATGACGTGACCATCAGGGTCTCCGATTCGAAATCATGCAGGACATCCTTGAATCTGCTGGGAAAGTTCAACCGTCCCTTTGGATCAAGCGTGTGCTCTGACCTGCCGCGAAATCGGCTTTTTATGGCATCCTGTTTAGACATGACTGTAATTGACTTCTTCAAGAATTATCCGCTTTCCATCCACTTTACTCCACCTTATATTCTTTTATACTAACGACGAGTACAAAGTCAAGGGAAAAACACGGAAATTCAGTATAATAGGAATCAACAACGCTCTTTAGAGAAGCACAATATCTTGTGTTACAAACAACAAGCACCACAATATTATGTACAAAACCAGTAATCGAGAAAATACATTGCAGAATTAAAAAAATAATTAAAAATAGCTATCATTCTGATATAATTACACTTATTTACTATGTAATATTATTTATCGTAAATATAAAAAAATATACGGTGGTTTATTGTGGATATAACAAACCAGTGAGGTAATTACAGTTGGTATATCAGTGAATTAAGCCCCAGGCAAAGAAGGACAAAAGATAAAAGCAAAATGAACAAAAAAGATGTCAGGCTTTCGCCTCAGGTAAATCTGGAGATAACGCAGGAACGTTTATAGATTTGCAGGGAATGGTACGATTATCAATGGTGTTTAACTTTGATCAAAAAGTGTTGGCTGGGCCATCCTGGAGATACTCATTTTACGACCAAAATGCTCAAAGGCATTAGCAGTGGCAACGCGGCCACGTGGTGTGCGAGTCAGAAATCCAGACTGGATGAGAAACGGTTCGTAAACGTCCTCAAGTGTGTTTTTTTCCTCACAAACTACCGTTGCCAGCGTTTCCAGCCCGATGGGGCCGCCCTGGAACTTGTCAATGATAGTCAGCATGATGCGCCTATCCATCTCATCTAAACCGAACCTGTCAACCTTAAGCAGGTTCAAGGCATCATCGGCCACCTGCTTATTGACGATTGCATGATCACCGACCTCGGCGAAATCTCGCACTCGCCTCAGTAATCTGTTGGCAATGCGCGGTGTCCCTCGGGACCGTCGCCCCAGCTCAAGAGCCCCACTCTCATCAATCTTCATGCCAAGGATTTTCGCTGACCGCTCAACGATGGTAACCAGTTCTTCAGGTGAATAAAATTCCAGCCGCAGAACCACGCCAAAGCGATCACGAAGGGGGGGAGTCAACAATCCGGTTCTGGTTGTTGCACCAACCAGTGTAAAGCGGGGCAGGTCCATTTTCACAGATCGGGCACCAGGGCCCTGGCCAATAATGAGATCCAGCTGATAATCCTCCATCGCCGGATAGAGAATCTCCTCAATAGCGTGGTTCAGACGATGAATTTCATCAATAAAAAGCACATCTCCTTCCTGAAGGCTGGTAAGAATCGCTGCCAGATCACCCTGCCGTTCGATAACCGGCCCGGACGTTACCTTAATGCCAGTCCCCATCTCATTGGCAATAATGTAGGACAGTGTCGTCTTGCCAAGGCCAGGAAAACCATGGAAGAGTACATGATCGAGAGGTTCGCCGCGCTTTAGTGCCGCCCTGATAAAGACATCGAGGCTTTTTCGAAGGTGCTCCTGACCAATATATTCTCTCAGACTTTTCGGTCTCAGTGAGTTATCGTTAACGGGATCTCGTCCGATTGGCGTGGGATCAGTGATTTTCCCTTCATCAAACACTTCTTCTTCGAAATTCATGCCAGCGCCCTCAGACACTCTCTGAGCAGTGCTTCCACAGAGAGTTCATAAAAAGTATCATCACCCAGCTGTTTTTTTACCGCTGATAGCGCCTGCCTACTGACCGGATCAGAATAACCGAGATTTGACAAGGCAGAGATGGCATCAAGCACTGATGACGATGATCCGGGTGTTGATGTCCCGGCTTCAGTCTGGGTAAGGCTCTCCGTGCTACCGAGATGCCCGACCTTGTCTTTCAGGTCAACACATATACGTTCGGCAGTTTTTTTGCCAACACCATGAAGACCAGTCAGTCGTTTGATATCATTTGCACCTATTGCCTGGCATAAATCAACAACTCGCATCCCGGAGAGAATCGATAATCCCAGTTTGGGACCTACTCCTGACACCGAGGTCAGCGTCAGATACATTTCTTTTTCATCCTCGTCCAAAAAGCCATAAAGCACGATGGCATCTTCACGGACATGGGTGTGAATGTATAAAAATGTTTCTTCCTCCTTATCCGGAAGACGAGAAAGGGTCTCTGTCGTCAGCTGAACTTCATAACCAACACCGGCCACATCAATGATGGCACGATCCATTCCCTTCAACAGAATTTTACCTGACAATGCAGCTATCATACATTTTTCCTTTCTTAAATCCGAAACTGGTTGGCATGGCAGATGGCCACCGCCAGTGCGTCTGCTGCGTCGCTACTGGGTGAAACTGTAAGACCCAGAAGAATCCTCACCATATGCTGTATCTGCTCTTTTGACGCCTGCCCGTAACCGGCAACAGCCTGTTTGACCAGTTTCGGGCTGTAGTCGTAGACTGCAAGATTATTCTGCATCGCCGCCACGACAGCAGCCCCACGAGCCTGTCCCAGCTTCAGTGCAGACCTTGGGTTGGTCGACATGAAAACATCTTCGACTGCTGCGACATCAGGTTGATGTAACTGGATGACCTCATTTATCCCATCAAAAATCTGATTGATCCTGTGGGAAAATGGCAGGTCAGCTGCAGTTTTTATAACACCGCAGGAGACGAATTTTATCTGGCCCCTGGCTGAAGCTACCACTCCGTAACCGGTAACCCGGGAACCGGGATCAATGCCAATAATACGTTCCATGCCCCTCGACCGGGTCCGGCGCCTGTCTTTTTAAAACAGGTATCAGGACAGCTTCTCCATCAATTCAGCATCAATATCGAAATTGGCATGCACATTCTGCACATCCTCGTGATCTTCGAGATTCTCCAATAATTTCAATAACGATACGGCGACATTCTCCTTGGTAACCTCAACAACATTCTGAGGAATCATCGATATTGAAGCTTCAAGAAAACTGACCCCCTGTCCCTCGAGGGAGTCACGGACATCATTAAATTCCTCAAGCCCAATCAAAACCTGGAACTCATTTTCTTCTTCAATGACATCTTCAGCGCCGGCCTCGATGGCTTTATCCATCAATTCCTCTTCAGAAATTGTCGTCTTATCAACCAGGATCTGGCCTTTTTTATCGAACATCCATGCCACACAACCATTTTCACCCAGGTTGCCGTTGCTCTTGGAGAAAAAATGTCGAACATCGGCAACGGTTCTGTTGCGGTTATCAGTCATGCACTCCACTAATATAGCGACACCACCAGGTCCATAGCCTTCATAGAGAATTTCTTCATAGGAATCACCTTCAAGGCCACCTGTTCCTTTGTCAATGGCTCTGGCGATATTATCCTTAGGCATATTTTCAGTTTTGGCTGTAGCGATGGCACTTCTCAAGCGCGGATTGCCTTCCGGGTCGCCTCCGCCCTGGCGGGCAGCAACAGTAATTTCTTTAATCAACTTTGTAAAAATCTTTCCTCTTTTCGCATCATTTGCACCCTTCTTGCGCTTGATGGTCGACCATTTGGAATGTCCTGACATAAAGGTTCCTATTTCCTGATATTTTAAGTTTTAGCGGAAATTAATTCGCTAACCATATTACCTTTTTTGCTTTAGTCGTTTATAGCCCATACCAAGTACAAATAGTTCCCGGCTTTCTTTGCGGGAACTCTCGGGCTTTATCACCTTGACCATGGAAAATCGCACTTTCAGACCGGATACAAATGGTGGTAAGTCCTCTCCCTGGTAAACCTTACACAGATAATTTCCCTGTTCATGCAGCAGTGTCTCAGCGAGATAAAGCGTGTGCTCCACCAAACGCATGGATTGCTGATGATCAGACCACCTGTTACCTGTCGTTTTCGGAGCAAGATCTGAAACTAATACCTTGAAAGCAGGACGTATCTTTCGCACCCTGGATATCAATTCGGGCTCCATGATATCCTGACAGAGCCAGTGGATAACAGCGCCATTTGATCGCGGTTCCTTGTCAGCTTCCTGCAGATCTACACCCACAACAACCCCTTTCGGGCCGACAACCTCAGAAGCATAGAGTGACCAGCTGCCTGGATAACAGCCAAGATCCAGAACACTGTCACCTTTTTTCAACAGGTGATGTTTTCTCTGAATTTCCTCAAGTTTATATACGGACCGCGCCGGATACTTGTTTTTTTTGGCCTTCCGGTAGTAGTAATCCTGTACTTTACGCACTCTTTATTCCATTTAATGTGCTTAATCAAGATGAAACAAGCTGGTTCACCCGGCACCTGACAACCTGGCAGCTCAGCCGTTATCCGTTAAATAATTGCGTACCCAGTCGAGCGCTTCTTGCCGGTCATTCACCGCGCCCTCGATAACAGCCAGATCCAGTGCATCAAGAATTTCCCTGAATTCAGGACCAGGAGAAATACCTAATGTATCAATCAGATCATGGCCGGTCAATAGTTTCGGTCCGCTCAAAACCGGAATCACTACTTCCCTGTTGATCGTCTCAAGACAGTTAAAAAGGCTGGCCAGCTCCTCCTCAATAGCCTCAACCTTATCGACTCCCTGCCCGGCCATACTGTCAGCCATGGCAATCAGAAACAAGCCGATAAGATTTTCTCCTGCCTTGCGGCAGATTTTCACCTGGGCACGCTCGCTGACAGCACCTTCTGCCTGGAGTACGCTGCAGAGATGGAACGGGTGCATGTGCATCGCTATCAGCTGGCTAACACGCTCTTTGTTCGTTCTGCTCCATTTCAGCCTTTCAGCAAATTCTTCGAATTTTTGTGCTCCCTGCTCATCATGTCCATAAAAGGTGATGCGATCTTCCTTGTCAGGCAGAATATCCTTGGTGTCCGGCTTGCCAACATCATGAAAAAGAGCTGCCCATTTAATGACTCTAAGCGTATTGATATCGAGCAGGTAGGCGCTAACAGCCTCATAGTTATCGGGGAAAAAATCTCCAGGATTGGCAATTATCCTCTCCAGGCAATCAAGCGTAAATAAATTATGCTGAAGCACATCAAGGTGGTGAAATGCTGGCTGCCTGACGCCATGCCCTTCGTAGAGTTCCGGCATTATCCATTCGGTTAGACCAACAGCGTCCATACCCATAAAAGCTGGATAAGCACGCGGGCTCACCATTATCCGGTCAAGCTCATAGCTAATTCGTTCCGCAGCGCTGAGACCTATCAGGTTCGCTTTTGCAGCAATCTCTGAAAGCGTATCAGGTACAACTTCAAATCCAAGCAGTGCTGCAAATCGAAAGGCTCTGAGCATGCGCAGCGGATCATCCGAAAACGCTCGGGGACAGCCTCTGATTACTTTTTTCTGCATGTCTTCAATGCCATTCATCGGGTCAATGATCTCTATCTCCCGATCATCCTCAAGAACCTCCTGGAAATCTGCACTCAGCGCGTTTACCGTAAAATCCCGTTTTGACAGATCCTCCAAGATCGTTGCACTCCCTCTTCGAAAACCTGAAACATCGACCGTAAGCCCGTCGAGCACCAGTCGACAGGTATCATCATGACGGGTCCCGAGTGGTACAATGGTGCCTTTTCCGTAATTTTTTTTAACCTGTTCCAGAAATGCTGATGCATCGTAACTGATGGTAAAATCAAGATCATTTGGTGAATTTCCCAGCAGCCAGTCACGCAGGGCACCACCAGAGATGTACAGTACAACTCCCTGGCTCTCCGCTGTCTGAAGGAGCGTATCCAGCAGGCGGCGAGGGTAATCTTCTAATCGATCCCGAATTCTGTTTATCGATGCCATCATGTTTTTTTCAATTCTGAGTCTTGACTATGTCTGCCGTGACCTTTATAAAAGCCCTATTGATTGCATGGCTAACTGTAACATATCTCGTGCCAACACACACCATTATCCATAGCCGTGTGGTACACTTGTGCGTTTCAACAGACAAAAATAGTAACTTCTTAAAATGACTGACGCTCCATCAACACCATTTATATACATGGCTCCTCTACGGGGCATCACTGATGCTCTGTTTCGCCAGATATACTGCAAGCATTTCGAGGGAATCAACGCCGCAGTCGCACCATTTATAAACCCGCAGCGCAAATCCGGACACACCAATAAGCTCCTTGCTGATGTTTTACCCGGGAACAATGACCTGCACCTCATTCCCCAACTGCTCAATACTGATGGTGATGATTTTCTCGCTCTTGCGCAACGACTCTATGATCTCGGATATAAGGAAATCAACTGGAATCTTGGCTGCCCGGTGCCAATGGTAGCAAAAAAAAAACGCGGTTCGGGTCTTCTGCCCTTCCCCGAGCAGATTGTAGCCTTCCTGGACTATGTCCTTCCGCGACTCAAAGCGAATCTCTCCCTGAAGATAAGGCTTGGTTATCATGACTATAATGAGTCTTTAGTACTGCTCCCGCTCCTTGACTGTTATCCGCTTTCTGAGATTATTATCCATGCCCGTTTGGGAAAACAGCTCTATCGTGGAGAAACATACCCTGAGAGGTTCATGTCCTGTCAAAAGGTTTCTAGCCACCGCCTTGTCTACAACGGTGATATTAATACAACCTCTGATTACCTTGAATTAAACAGGCTTATTAACGTTGACCGCTGGATGATCGGCAGAGGGTTGATTGCAAACCCGTTCCTGCCATCGGAAATCAAGAACATTCAATTATCGACACAGGTCAGGTTCGAAAAGCTGCAGAGCTTCCATGATGAGTTATTTGCTGCCATGAAAGAGCGCCTTGACGGCCCCGGGCATCTCCTGGGGAGAATGAAACAGATCTGGATATATTTTATCAGTTCATTTCCTGGTAAAAAGAACGCATTAAAAAAGATCACCAAGGCGACAACTGAGGGGAAATACCTGGATGAGGTAGCGTCTCTTTTTCAACAGAATAATCCTACATAAGCCAGTTGCGGAAATCATCATCTTTGGCTGGTTCAACCGTGACTTCATACCGATCATCTCCCTCTTCAACAATCACCGTTCCCCCGCAAGCTTCATTATTAACTTTTTTGGCGTACCGAGTAACGAGTCCTGCGGCTATCGATACATCGCCATCTCTTGATTCCTTTGAAGGGTAAATCTCCTGCGCCCGGCGCAGCAAAGCAGTGGGCCCCGGCCGCTCGTCAATATCGAAACGAATATCTCCAGCTTCCCGCAACTCGTCAATCCTGATGTTTTCTTTCTCATCTCGACCGAGTATCAGCCACCCACCTCCGGGAAGGACAAACTGACGACCAACAAGCAGCAGTAATATATCGACAACATTCATGCGGGTCTGATCGACTACAAAATTGCCTGAATAAAAGTATGATATCCTGCGGCTCAGGATCGGATCAGCGAGGATACAGCCACCGGCAGGTGCAGGATAATCGGTAATGCCGAATGACTTAGCCAGAGCAATCTGTCGTGAGCGGCCCCGGCCACTAAAATCAAGCAGTTTTTCACGATCAACGAGTCCCTCACGCTCAGCCTCAGTTTCATTCATCAGTTTCGCACTGAGCGGTCTTAAGAGAATTGTTCGGTTCCCCGAGTCACGCTCTATGACATTGAGTGTATCCCTTCGCTGGGACATTGGCCGTTGTCCGAGAACCTCACCGGTAATAAGGAATGAGGCATTCAGCTCTTTCAACATGGTACGTGCCCGGCTCAGCATAAAAATTTTACAATCAACACATGGATTAAAATATTTCCCAAATCCGTGTGAAGGATGTCTTAATAACTGCAAATATTCATCGCTGATATCAATAACCCTGACCTCAATCCCATATTGTTCTTTAGTCTCCAGCTTGTATTTATCCTGGTCACGCAAAATATCGTAGCCGAAAAAAGGGCTTACAAATTTAACCGCAATAACCTCAACATCCTGTTCCATCACCAATCGGGTCGCACATATCGAGTCCAACCCACCGGAAAACAGACTTATAGCCCGCACTCTGCTCATGCCGCAGCTCTCCCTTTGATCAAAAGTTCAGACGCCCAGGCCTGGGTTTGCTCAGTTGGAGAAGAACCGGCCAGCATTCGCGCCAGCTCAGAGACACGATGTTCCTCAGTAAGCAGTGCCACTGTGGATTGGGTTCGGCCATTAACAACCTCTTTTTCCACTTTCAGGTGTTCAGTGCCACGGGCTGCAATCTGTGGCAGGTGAGTGATGCATATCACCTGATGGTGCTGGGCAAGTTCGCGTATTTTTTTGGCAACAGCCTCCGCCGCTTCACCACCGACACCTGCATCAACTTCATCGAAAATGACTGTTTCTACCATATCCTTTTTGGCCAGCAGGCATTTCATTGCCAGCATGAGTCTGGAGAGCTCACCTCCGGAAGCGATTTTCACAAGCGGCCGCGGCGGTTCCCCAGGGTTTGCCCCAAAGAAGAATTCGAGACGGTCATAGCCGGTCGGCTTCAAATTGACAGCCTGTGATTCATTTTCCTCAAATCGTACTTCAATCGAAGCCTCATGGAAGGCAAGCGTTGACAACTCCTCTGCCATGGATCTCTCCAGCATTAAAGCTGTTTTCTTGCGATCTGTGCTCAGTTCTGATGCGACTTCAATAAGATCTTTTTCGATTTGCTCAGTCTTTTCCTGCTGCTTTGCGACCTCCTTGTCAAGATTCTCTATTTGCTGGAGTTCCGTTTCTGCCTGCTCCGCAAAACCGAGGACATCACTGATTGTCTCTCCATATTTCCGTTTTAAGGTCTGCAGCTCGGCAAGTCTTTCATTTACTGCATCGAGACGGGATGGGTCATTTTCAAGGCCGTCGCTGTAAGCTCTCAACCTGGAACTGTAATCTTCGGCAAGATAGGCATATTCACTCAGATCGGCGGCAAGTTCAGCTATTTCAGGGTCCATGGATAAAAGTTGTTCCATCAGCTTTCTGACCAGACTCAAGTCATCCACTACTTTCATCGACAGTATTCCCAGCCCCTCCCTGCTCAGCTTGATCAGGGAATCAGCACTTTTCAACCGTTTACGGTCCCTGGTGAGCTCACCGTCTTCGCCCTCGACAGGATGTACTGCCCGTATTTCCTTTACCTGGAACG
>CAZOWJ010000005.1:0-89515 GCA_964583415.1 uncultured Desulfocapsaceae bacterium | reverse complement strand
TTGTACCCACCGGATCAAGGTTCAGCCGTGCGTATATAACTCAGTCGCTTCCGGTAATTTATGCCCCAGAGTACGGCCTACAATTGCCTTGGAGGCGCCGGAAATAGTTTGGTATGACCCCAGGATCCTTCTCAGGTCATGGAGCCGCAGATCGGTAATTTTGGCCCGTTTGAGGAGGTCTGCCCATTGTCACCGGGGTTAATCTGGTGGCCGGTTTATCAGGTGACCTCATGCCATAGATACTTTGTGATTTCACTCACACAAAACCATGATAATTGTATACTTTGCAAAATGCGGAAAAAGGGTGCATATAGGGTGCATAATGATGCAAAATTCTGCATCCTACCACAACCTATATGCCTGATGTTACGATATTAATATTTTCTATAAAGGCCTCATAACCCGAAGGTCGCAGGTTCCAATCCTGCCCCCGCTACCAAGTCATTTCAAGGACTTATGGCTTTTTGCTGTAAGTGCTTTTTTTGTTGGTTCTATGCCGGTTCTATGCTCAGTGGAGGTGACTGCTGATATCTTGGAGAGTACCAACATCATCAAGAATGAGAACGTCCTGGGGGGCGCTCTTTATCGTCAAGATCAAAACAACCGCATAGGCTTATGAGCATGAATAGTGTGATGAGATGATGATGGAAATTTTTAAACCACATGTATGATCGCACCCAATGAGCAGGGCATAGTAACGATAAATCGAGACATCCTCTTACGGTGATTGGTTTGAATAAAGCAGTTGCCAATACTGTTTCATAGATTGTCCATAAATGCAAAATTGAAAATAGCCTTCCTCTCACTATCCCAGGTAAAATGTGAAAACCGACATAACCCAAATGAAGATAAATAATTTTTCTTATGCATCTTCATCCACCTGGCATTAGTGTTAACAAAACCATCAAAAACGACTGCTCGATACCTAAACAGCAGTCAGGTTAGGTGGGCAATCTGTATGAATGAAATAAAAGAATCATGCCGTTTGGCATAATTAATTCAATAAATGGAGTGATCGTCGTCTGATATGGTAAGAAAATGTTGTCCCGATTCCTCAGAGCTGTCGCAGACTGCCGAAGGCAAACGACTAGCACAACAGGAGTCTGGGGAAAAAGCATGGTATCGCTGGGGGCCGTATCTCAGCGAGCGGCAGTGGGGAACCGTTCGTGAAGATTACTCTTTAGAAGCGGAGCCTTGGGATTATCTGGTACATGATGACGCCCGTCGGCGAACATATCGATGGGGTGAGGACGGCTTAGCCGGATTTAGTGATGACCAGCAGAAGCTCTGTATTGGCCTTGCACTCTGGAATGGCGAAGATGCCATATTGAAAGAACGTCTGTTTGGCCTCACAAATGCTCAAGGTAATCACGGGGAAGATGTTAAGGAGTATTACTATTATTTGGACGCTCTTCCATCGCATGCCTATTGCAAAATGCTCTATAAGTATCCGCAGGCACCATTTCCCTATGCAGAACTCGAAAATGTTAACGGTTCACGCAGTGCAGGGGAAAAAGAGTACGAATTGATCGATACTGGCGTTTTTGATGGTGATCGCTATTTCGATGTTCTCGTTGAATACGCCAAAGGAGATGTAGATGATATTCTACTCAATGTGCAGGTGACCAATCATGCGGATGATGCTCACCCGATAACGGTGATAATTCAGCTCTGGTTTCGCAACGATTGGAGTTTTGAGACGAGTGTTTTTAAGCCCTCGCTCTATGCAGAAGATGGATGTGTGCATGTTGAGCATCCGGAATTTGAGGATTTTTTGCTGGTTTGTGATCCCGGTGATTTTTTGTTCTGTGATAACGAGACGGTTTCACCGGATGTTCGTTATCCAAAGGATTCCTTTCACCGCTACCTAATCGACAAACAGCCTGATGCGGTAAATCCGCAGATGCGGGGTACCAAAGCCGGGGTAAGATTCCACGCTGATATACCAGCACATGGGACGACGACGTTTCGGGCGCGTCTGGGAGTTGATCACTCATTGGCGAGCTTTGAAGATATACTGGCTCAGCGCCGGGCAGAAGCCGATGCGTTTTATCAACAGCTGCAATGCCGCATTGCAGATCAGGATGCATGTGCAATTCAGCGCCAAGCGCTGGCGGGCATGATCTGGACTAAACAGTGGTATCACTATGATGTTGATCGTTGGCTTGACGGTGATTTGATCGAAACGCCGGTATTACGCAAGCAGGTGCGAAATAACGATTGGCGCCACCTACATAATGCTGATGTTATTTCCATGCCTGACACATGGGAATACCCATGGTATGCAACATGGGATTTGGCCTTTCATTGTTTACCCCTCTGTCTGGTTGATCCGTATTTTGCCAAACAACAATTGCTCTTATTCACGCGCGAACGCTATTTGCATCCGAATGGACAGCTGCCGGCATATGAATGGAATTTTTGTGATGTGAACCCGCCGGTACATGCCTGGGCCTGCTGGAGAGTGTTTCAGATTGAGAGAACACAGCGTGGAGGAGAGGGAGACCTTGCCTTTTTAGAACAGGTGTTTCATAAGCTGATGCTCAATTTTACCTGGTGGGTTAACCGTAAAGATGTTGAAGATCGCAATGTGTTTCAGGGTGGTTTTCTGGGGCTGGACAATATCGGCATTTTTGATCGCAGCAAGCCGCTGCCGACGGGAGGGCACATCAATCAGGCTGACGGCACCGCATGGATGGCAATGTATTGCTTGAATATGATGCGCATGGCATTGGAATTGAGCCTGCATAATGCGGTTTATGAAGAAATGGCAATCAAATTCTTTCGCCACTTCCTGCACATTGCCGAGGCAATGACCAACATGGCGGGTTGCGGCATTGGCTTGTGGAATGAAGAAGATGGATTTTATTACGATGAACTTTCATTGCCTCAGCCGGACGGCAGTATGGAGCGAATTGCTCTTAAAGTGCGATCTTTGGTCGGCATTATTCCGCTGTTTGCTGTTGAAACGATCGAGCCTGAAACGCTGAGAAAATTACCCCGTTTCGCCGAGGAACTGAATTGGACATTGGAAAATGAGCCGGGCCTTGCTTCACTGGTCTCGCGCTGGCATGAGCCGGGACGCGGAGACCGGCGTCTGTTGTCCTTACTTCGTGGTAGTCGCATGAAGCGTCTGCTAAGCCGAATGCTGGACCCCGACGAATTTTTATCCGAATACGGTATCCGGAGTCTTTCAAAAGCGCATGAGCAGAACCCGTATATTTTTGAATATCAAGGTCAAAACCATCAGATTCATTATACACCGGCCGAGTCATCAAACCGGATGTTTGGCGGTAATTCCAATTGGCGCGGCCCGATATGGTTTCCCATCAATTTCTTGATTATCGAGTCGCTGCAGAAATTTTATCACTACTATGGCGATGAATTTAAAATCGAATACCCAACGGGGTCAGGGAAATATATTAACCTTCTCGAAGTTTCTGATCGATTATCCGAACGATTGACCCGGCTGTTTCGCCTGAACACTGACAACGAGAGACCGATCTACCGTCACTCTCCTCGGATGCAGCTCGATCCAAAATTTCGTGATCATCTACTGTTTTATGAATATTTCCACGGCGACAGTGGGCGCGGCGTTGGTGCGTCGCATCAAACGGGATGGACCGGATTGGTTGCAAAACTGATGTATCCGCGTCGCCCTTTAACCTGATTATTTAACCGTCAAACTGACATATGAGGAAGGAAATGGATCAATCACTACCGGAAGTTGTTATGCCGAGTTGTCCGGTCAATAAATTATTAGAAGGGCAGAAAGCTCTTGTTACCGGTGCCAATTCAGGTATTGGAAAAGCTGTTGCCATCGGTTTGGGCCATGCCGGAGCAGACGTCGTGGTCAACTACGTTGCAAATCCGGAGGCGGCGGAGGCAGTTTGTCAACAGATCGAACGTTGCGGGAGTAAGGCTATTGCAATTCACGCGGATGTCTCGAACGAGACCCAGGTGCGAACTATGTTCAAGCAAATGATGGAAACCTTCGGCACCATAGATATTTTGGTCAATAATGCCGGAATTCAGCGTGATGCACCGTTTGATGAGCTGACACTTGAACAATGGCAGCAAGTCATAGATGTCAACTTGACGGGGCAATTTCTTTGCGCACGTGAGGCGGTTCGTGAATTTAAACGCCGCGGCGTCAAAAAAGCTGTTTCCTGTGCAGCGGGCAAAATTATCTGCATGAGTTCTGTTCATGAAGTTGTTCCGTGGGCGGGGCATGTCAACTACGCTGCAAGCAAGGGCGGCGTCATGTTGATGATGAAAAGTATCGCTCAGGAGGTCGCACCGTTTAGAATTCGAGTCAACAGCATCGGACCGGGTGCGATACGCACTCCAATTAATCGCCCTGCCTGGGAGAGCCAGGAAGCCTATGACAAACTGATGGAGCTTATCCCTTATAAACGAATTGGTGAGCCTGAAGATATTGCCCGGGCGGCTGTGTGGCTGGCGTCTGATGAGGCTGATTACATTAACGGTACAACGATGTTTATTGATGGGGGAATGACCCTCTATCCAGGATTTACTGAAAATGGGTGACGATCGTGTTAGACGAGAAAAAAGAAGACACCACAAAACATCCTTTTATTGATATCTCCATTCCGATCACATCGGGAATGATCACCTGGCCGGGTGATCCCCCGGTGGATATCTCTCGCATGCGAGACCAGGGCAAAGGCGACGATGCAACTGTTTCCCGGCTCAACATGGGTGCACACACGGGTACACACATGGATTCACCAATACATTTCATAGCTGGCGGAGCAGGCATGGAGTCAATGCCTCTTGATGCAACACTTGGTGTTTGTCGGGTGATTGAAGTGCCGGACGAACATTCGATACACCGCGAATCACTTGAAGTGCATTCGATTCGCCAGGATGAACGTATTTTGCTGAAAACCAGAAACTCAAAATCTCGGTGGTGGGAAAACCCCTTTGACGAGAATTTTGTCTACATTTCGGCTGATGCTGCGCATTACCTGGCGTCTCTTGGCATCATGACGATTGGCGTTGATTATTTATCAGTAGGCGGATTTCATCATGACGGCGTGGCCACGCATCGTGCTTTGCTTGAGGCCGGTATCTGGGTCATTGAAGGTCTTGACCTGACACAAGTGAACCCGGGGTATTATTCACTGCATTGTTTGCCATTGAAAATTGATCAAGGAGACGGGGCGCCTGCCCGCGCAGTATTAACGCGCCATCATCAGTAAAATCTGGCCTTCAAAAGAAATTATTTACTTACCCTAGGAATTCAGAAGGAGGGTAATGGTGCACCCGGGACCGCTATCTAAGACAGCGATTCGAACGTGATGATCCTGCGACTCGGTAATAGGACATCTCTTTTTAATGCCACCACTTGCTCCTTTGCCTCAGCGGCTTGCCCATCTTTTAAACATCATCTTATAGCGATAGCAGTCTTTCTTTAATGCAGCGCCATGACTGGATGGGTTAATACTTTTGCACTCCTCAAAACAGCAGCTGATTCGGGATTAAAATATATTCTCGTGGTCATAAAAGCCTTCCACAGAAATTCCGCTAGCCTGACTTACTCTACAATAACAAGTACTTCATTATGTTTAAGAAAAGGGATTGTCCACGGGGGATCATATCCTGCAGAAAATGCTTCTCCAACGGTTTTCAATCCTTTCAACGCAACTATATCGAGTAGCTCTTGTATCTTGGTATTGTATTTTTCTTCTCGTAAATTACCACTATAGCTAATTGCCGCAGCCCTGTACCCCGGGACCTTGACAATGCTCACCTCAGGGTCGAGAGGCTCTGGTGGTTGTGTCTTGTTATAGTGTGCAGGAAGAACAAACTCCATTCTCCAGCCTTTTCCTCTCTTTTGCTGGATCACCGGGCCAGTCATTGCAATTTTCTCACCCTTCTCTTGTTGCAGAACCGGGCCCGTCATGGCAATTTTTTCCTGTTGTGCATTCTTTCCACTAATATAATTAAACAGCAGCCGAAATGCCTGCCCCGTGCTTTTCTGGTAATCGCCATCAACCTCCGTCCGGGCGACCCAGTAATTTTCATATTGACGGATATCGAAATTGCCGTTTTTTTCCAAAACCTGATAGTCAAGCACCTCAACAGTGCGAACTCCAAATACAGAGCAGCCCTGAAGAAAAATTGTCGCTATCAGGAGTACGAGACGTTTCATATGATCTCACCTCCAGATTGATAAAATATGCGCATAGGAATGTTTTTCAAGGGCAGACTCATACTTTGCGGCCTAGTCACCTCCATTGTTACCATTCAACCACCGCCAATTAAACAGCCTTTCACCACCTTTTGTTGGACCTGATTTCTTCAAGGTGGCTTAGACTTTCTGTGTCTGTTAAGATCACCTTTGATAGTGCCAGGATAAACAGTTACAACAGAACGTTGTCATGAACACCTACGAATATACGGTTTGAACTACAACTGACTATCGGAGAATATTTTGCCCTATAAGTTTGCCATTGTGGGCGGCGGCCTTACCGCCACATCCATGCTATGCCAGCTTGTGGACAAACTCCATCACCTCGGTGAGAAAGGGCAACATATCTCTCATAAGCTCACAATCGTCGTTTTCGAAAAAAAAGTGATTTTCGGCCCCGGCCTGCCGCACAATGACCAGTATGTGCTGCCTTTTCATATCACCAACATGTGCGCCAAAGACATGAGCGTACGATGGGGCAACCCTGGTGATTTTCAAGACTGGGTGCAACAGAACCACGAAACGCTCAAGACCCTCTATCCAGAACTGATAGCAGCCCTCGCATCACCAGAAAACCGTCCTCCGCAATGCCAACATTATCCGCGTGCGGTTATGGGGGAATATCTCAAAAGCCAATTTGATGATGCCGTTAAAGCCGCCCGAGATCTTGGGATGTCTGTTGAACTTCGCCCCAGTTGCGAAATAACCGACCTCTTTGAACATGATGAACATTTCATTTTAAGCGTTAAAGGGAATTCGGACATGCTATCCAAGATCTGCAAGGCAGATGGCGTGCTGCTGGCAACTGGACACTGGTTTGAAACCTTGGAAACCAAAAACTATTTCTCCTCGCCCTGGCCGGCTTCAAAACTTCTGACCGGCATTCCTGCTGCGGCAACAGTCGGTGTCATCGGCTCAAGCCTCAGCGCTATTGAGGTGGCGCTGACCCTAACCTCGGACGGGCGCTTTGGCCGCCAACCGTCAGGTGAGTTGTGTTATTATCCATCAGATTCACCCAGGAAAATCATACTGTATTCTCGAAACGGTCTTTTACCGCGTGTGCGGGGAAAATCCGGTCCACGTCAAAACCGCTATTTGACCTGTGAGCATATCCAACAACTGATTAAAGATACCCCCTACCAGCTGACGCTTTCGGACGTTTTCGAACTGCTTGAACGTGAGTTGACCGCAGCATACGGCTGTGCAATCGATTGGCAGGGGGTCATGAGACCAACGGGGGATGCAATCCAAATCCTGCAGCAGGATATTCGTGATGCCCTACGCGGCGATGGTCCCGATGGCGAGCTTGTCTGGCAGACAATTATCATCCAGATCTTTCCAGTGATCAGAGACTTATATCTCAATCTGAAACTTGATGAGCGGAAACGTTTCGACCGTCATTTCACTACCCTCTTTTTCATGCATGCGGCCACCCAGCCGGTCATTAATGCGGAGAAATTACTGGCCTTGATGCAAGCCGGCATCGTCTCTCTTGTCAAACTCGGCGATGACCATCATTTTAAATGCAACGATGCGACCGGCGAGTTCGAATTCATCTACAAAGGTCCTGAGAACGATACCCGCTGTGATACCTATCATTATATTGTCAACGCCCGTGGCCAGCCTCGATCTCTGGAGTCAGATAAGGCGGCGCTGCCGCGCAATTTGTTACAAAAGAAGCTCATCCAGATTGAGGAAAATCAGGCGGCAGAGTCTGCGCAACATATTTTCTACAAGACCGGAAGTATACTGGTGGACCCTAAAACCCATCAGGTCGTCCGACCCGGGTTTGACGGGGCCGCTCTGTCGAATCCACCTATTTTTGCTGTCGGTGCGATGACGCGCGGGCAGATGATTGATGCCAGTATGGCATATGGAATCGCCCGGTCGACGGCTGAGGTCGCCGATTGTCTAATAACTCAACTCTGCCGCAGCGATGATAGATAAGGTCATGAGCAGTTAAATTGGCCCATTCCATCAGGGTCAGGGGTGTTTTGAAGATCATTGAGGAAAAAACGGAATAGAGGGAACGACACCTGAACGCACTTCTGAAGGCTTGCCAGTTGTGACGATTTGTGCATATAGTACTCATATCAAACAGATGTACTGCACCCATGATCTAGGATGGAAATCATGAGTTCGACATTGCCAGTGCAGCACGTGACCTATGTCTCTAAAATATGTATATGGTCTTGAAATGGGCGCAAGAGCCATCCCTTCTGGAGGAGTCTGAAGGTTATGCGGATGAAACTGTTAGGATAGGTTAGAGCGTATCAAAGATTGCGTTAAAATTATGGTGCAGATGCAACAGACAAATAAAATGAGAGAAACTAACGGCTGGTTGCAAATCACCCATGATGCTGGCAACGCTCAGATTGTTGCCGGTGGGAACTGGACGATTGCTCATGTCCATCGGTTAGATAAAGAAGTGAGCAAACTTAATCTTAATCATTTCGACACGGTTGAGATTGACTTCAGTCAAATCGAGAGGATGGATACTGCCGGTGCCTGTGTTGCCAGACAATTGCTTGGTGTAAAGGATAGCAGCAGGCAACACAATTTACGTTCCAATGAACGAGTCGATGCCATCCTGGCCACCATAGATCGTTTCGAGATATCATCGTCTCCCCGCAGACCAAAAACAAATTTTATGGTCAGAAAGGTTGCGAGTATCGGCAAGGCTACCGTTGAGGCAATTGACCTTGCGGCCTGTTTCATGGAATTCATTGGTAAAATCAGCAGTCGACTGATGACTGGGCTGTTTCGCCCTGCCCGTTTCAGGTTAGGCCAAACTGCCGGCCAGATTGAATTGAGTGGCTTAAACGCCATTCCCATTATTATTCTCATTTCATTTCTCATCGGAATCGTTGTGGCCTATCAAGGTGCTTTGCAATTAGGTAGGTTAGGAGCCGATGTCTATACGGTAGATTTACTTGCTGTCATCCTTTTGCGAGAACTCGGTATTTTGCTGACCGCTATTGTTATTGCCGGACGCTCCGGGTCAACCTACGCAGCGGAAATCGGTTCAATGAAAATCAACCAGGAATTAGACGCCATGAAAGCCATTGGCATGGATCCCATGGAAATCCTGGTTATTCCTCGCCTTATCGGACTCATCATAGCTTTACCAATTTTAACATTAATTGCCGATATTTCTGGCATAATTGGAGGCGGCATGATGATTTGGGTATATCTGGACATGTCACCAACATTGTTCATGTACCACCTTCTTAACGCTGTTTCACCATGGACCTTTTGGGTGGGCATGATCAAGGCTCCGGTGTTTGCGATAATCATTGCAGTTATCGGGTGCTATGAAGGCATGCAGGTTACAGGCAGTGCCGAGTCCGTTGGAAATCACACAACCCGGGCAGTAGTTGAATCCATATTTATGATTATCGTTTTTGATGCACTTTTTTCAATAGTCTTTGGTATCATAGGTATTTAATGAATTCAGCCAGTAACTATATCATTAATGTCGTCAATCTGGTTGTTCAGTTTGGAGCCACCAAAATACACGATGGCCTCAATCTCCAGGTACACAATGGTGAAATCCTGTCGGTTGTGGGGGCTTCTGGCACGGGAAAATCTGTTTTACTGCAAGCGATTATTGGTCTTATTCAGCCGAGCGGTGGCGTGATCGAACTATATGGTCAAAAAACCAGTGTTTTACCACACAAAGCTGTGCTCGAAATACGTCGACGTTGCGGTGTTTTATTCCAGGACGGGGCTTTATTTGGCTCACTGACGGTGAATGAAAATATTCAGGTGCCAATGCGTGAACATTTCAAACTGCCTCAGCGATTATTGGAAGAGTTAGCGGCGCTCAAGTTGGCAATGGTGGGGTTGGAAAGAGCGGTTGGCGATAAATATCCGGCTGAATTGTCAGGAGGGATGCGGAAACGGGCCGGCCTCGCAAGGGCTTTAGCACTGGACCCTCACCTTCTCTTTCTCGATGAGCCGACGGCAGGGCTTGACCCCATTGGTGCAGCTGCTTTTGATCGGCTGATACAGGAATTGCAAAGAAATCTACAGCTCACGGTATTTATGGTAACACACGATCTTGATACCATTTATACTGTGAGTAACCGTGTTGCCGTGCTTGGAGAGAAGAAAATGCTGATTTGCGGCTCCCTTGACGAGGTGAGCACTTTTGAGCATCCGTGGGTAAATGAGTATTTTCATGGCCCAAGATCTCGTTCAAGGCACATTTGAGGTATGAACATTTTTCCTATCACATAAAAAAGCATACTCATTAACAATGGATTCAAAAGGCTATCATTTCTTTATCGGGTTGTTTGTAATTTTCGGAATTACCGGGATTTTAGCTACCGGTATATGGTTATCACGCCAGGATAACAATGAAAAAACGGTTCCATATGAGATACATTTTGAAGAATCCGTTTCTGGTTTGAATATCGGCAGCTGGGTCAGTTATCGCGGAATTCGCATTGGTTCTGTGAATTATATGGGAATCAAGCCCGATAACCCTCAGTTAGTGTTAGTGCGAATTAGTGTGCAAGACGATCATCTGCTTCGGCAGGGTGATGAGGCATCATTAAAGTTCGGAGGAATAACAGGGGCATCGTACATAAATATTGAAGGTGCTGTACCAGGCAGCAAAGTGATACAATCAAGTGATACCGACCCTGCCGTCATTCCATCACAAAAATCGGATTTTGCACAGTTGGTGCGCGGCGTTCCTGAACTCATCAGTCAAAGTACCATTTTAGTACAGCGTTTTGCCAATATCCTAAACCAGGACAATCAAGAGCAGCTGAAGAGCATCTTGACTAATGTTAATGCCATTTCTACTACTCTGGTTGATCAGAATGATAATATCAGCGAGATGCTTCTCACCATCCAGGATGCGGCCACCCAGTTTAAGGCACTCAGTATATCGTTAAATGGGACAATTACTAAAGTCGATACGCTGGTTACTCGTTTGAACACCACTGTAGATGGTGTCAATGTTCTGGTCACAGACGATGCCGAACAGCTGATTAATGAATGGGAAATTACAGCCAACTCTCTGAAAAATCTGGCAGATTCAGCCAATGACATCCTGACGGCAAACCAGGATTCACTGCAGCAATTTTCACAGGACGGTCTTAATGAATTTGTTCATTTCCTTCAGGAGGCCCGATTGCTGGTAGCCGGTTTATCACGTGTTGTCGACAGAATTGAGTCCTCTGGTGCACGTTTTCTATTGGACCAAAATACTCCAGAAATAAATCCGGAATAACATTATGCCCAGTTTTAAAAACCGATCAAGAGTGCGAAATATATTTTTAGCTTTATTCTTGGTGTCCTCATTTTTATTCCTTTCAAGCTGTAACGTTCTCAAAATACCTGGCCCACCTCCAGATCTCTATAATCTTACCCCTAAAAGTACGTTTGCTGACGATCTGCCCGAGGTTCCCTGGCAGCTCATCATTGAGGAACCGATCGCTGCCGGCGGCCTGGACACAAATCGCATCGCACTGCGTCCCCATGCAACTGAGCTTAAATTCTTTGCCGGCGCTCGCTGGACTGAGCGAGCACCAAAAATGATCCAGACATTATTGGTGGAGAGCTTTGAAAATAGCAATAAAATTATAGCTGTTGGCAGACAGTCTATAGGACTTCGCGCTGATTTCACGCTGAAGACCGAATTGCGCGAATTTCAAGCGGAGACGATTAATAACAATAACGTGATCACGGTCCGTGTGAGAATAAACGCCAAAATTGTCAACCACCCCAAGCGCATCATTGTTGGATCCAAAAGTTTTGAACATGTCGTGCAGGTCAAAGATGGCAATGGCATACATAATATTATTATCGCCTTTGATGCTGCTGCCGGCAAAGTCCTAAAAAATCTCGTAGAATGGTCTCTGGTGACGTTGAAATAGTTTGCAGTGAATTTTGTTAATTTCTGTTAAGTACAGTAAACAATAAAGAGTCTTTGCTCTGTATTGTGTTTATTTCATTGAGTATATACGATGTCGTACTTGGTCCCGAATTCGTCTGAAATGTATGTTGTTCTAAAAAGGGGAGGACATGATGAGACACTTGTCTTTGGTATGGGTAATAATGCTTCTATCCGTCTTGAGCCTATCCGTCCAGGCGCAGGAATTGCGTCTCAGCGAACAGACAGAGGAATGTCTTGGATGTCATTCAGAATTGCATCCTGGTCTTGTTGCGTCCTGGATGCGAAGCCGCCACAGCATGGTGTCGCCGGCCGAGGCTCTGCAAAAACCTGAACTGCAACGGCGGGTCTCTTCAGTTGACATCGAGACAGAGTTGCAGCAAACAGCGGTTGGTTGTTATGAGTGCCATTCTCTGCGTACCGATGAGCATGCAGACTCGTTTGATCATAATGGTTTCCAGATTAATATTATTGTCAGCCCAGCCGATTGCGCCACCTGCCATGTCACTGAAGCTGATCAGTACACCAGAAATATCATGTCGCATGCCTATGGTAATCTGGTGGACAATACGCTTTATCGTGACCTTACCCAGGTGGTCAACAATCATTATAGCTTTACCAAGGAGCAACTGACTATAGGTGCAGGCGATAAACTGACAGAATATGAGTCCTGCCTTTATTGTCACGGAACCAAGGTTGAGGTGACGGGAATCGTTACACGTGATACCGATTTCGGCGAGCTGGATTTTCCGGTCCTGGATGGGTGGCCCAATCAGGGCGTAGGCAGGATCAACCCCGACGGCAGTAAGGGGGCCTGTACTTCATGCCACAGTCGGCATGCATTCTCAATTGAAATGGCCCGTAAACCCTTTACCTGTTCTGAATGTCATAAGGGTCCGGATGTTCCTGCTTATAAAGTCTATGAAGTCAGCAAGCATGGCAATATCTTTAATTCGAAGCAGGCAGAATTTAATTTTGATGAGGTACCCTGGACAGTTGGGAAAGATTTTACCGCCCCGACCTGCGCAGCCTGCCATGCCAGCCTGCTCGTTTCAGAAGATGATACAGTGATTGCAGAACGTACCCATCAGTACAACGATCGCCTTGCCTGGCGACTTTTTGGAGTTCCCTATGCACACCCGCATCCACTTGATGCAGATTTGAAAGACGTCGTTAATTCGGCTGGTCTGCCGCTTGCTGTCGAGATGAATGGAGAGCCGGTGGCTTCATTCGTTCTGACGAGGGAGCAGCAGTCCGAACGCAATGCCCGAATGCAGAAAGTATGCCTTTCCTGCCACAGTAGTCAATGGGTTGAAAACCATTTTGCCCGCCTGGATAATACCATTGAGCGAACCAACGCCATTACCTTTGAGGCAACCAAAATTCTCCAGGACATCTGGCGGAAAGACTTTGAAAAGGGACTGCCCCAGGGGCAGAATATTTTTGACGAGGAAGCTGAGCGAATGTGGACTGGAGTTTGGTTATTCTATGCCAATTCAACCCGTTTTGCCTCGGCAATGGCTGGAGGGGGCGATTATGGCGTTTTTGCCAAGGGACGATATCAATCCACTGAACAGCTCAACAAGCTTTTTGCCAAGATGCAGCTGTATGAAGCGTTACAGAAATAGTTTCGCAACATATCTTTAACAGTTTCTTGTTTGAGCTTTGATATTGGCTCACCATTGGCTTTGCGAGCGTTACTGACGGGCGAGAGACTATATCTTGGTTCTATCTAGGCTCACAGGACGAAAGATCTGGATGCCCTTTGAATATGCGCAGGAGATGGTATAAAAGAGCTGGTTGCAATGATCATCTAGCCATTTAGAACAGCGGACTCTCAGGAGGTATTGGCTGGCAGCCTTCGTGCTCTTTTCTGGCGAATATTCATGGCAGGATTTCGGGACGGACTTATCTTGTAGTCAGTATTAATTCCCGTCAATACCGCATCATAAGCAACTAAAAATAGAAACGATTGGGTTGTCACTATGCTTGAGATTCCTTATATAATTGAAATTTTGTCACCGAGGCGTTCACCCGAGGCCAACATTGATCAACTGCTTGAACGCTTTGTTGAGCGTTTTCATCTGATTATGGACGCTGGATGTGCACTTTCCATTCCGGACAACCCAATGGGCCAGTTGCGCCTTGGTGCACTTGAAAGTTTCGAGTTGAAAGGACTCTCCTTTAATCCTGAAAGAGTGATGATGAATTTGAACACCTTTCATGCCAAGGATGAACTTGATGCGCTGCTGCAGAAAGCAGCAGATTGCGGATTAAAGTATATTCTCGTGATCAGAGGTGATGGCGGACCAGATCTTCCCCGACTCGATCCCAAGAGCATAGGCGGATCACACAATATCACTACAACAATGGACCTTCTCAGGTATATCAACAGCGAATTTGCCGACACGTTTGTTACTGGCGCGGCCTTTAACCCATACAAAGCAATGCCATTCGAGCTGGATCGAGCCCGGCAGAAGATGGAAGCTGGCGCACAATTCATCGTCACTCAGCCGGTGATCGGCAGGAACGAGCATGTTGACAGCCTTGGCAGTATCTGCGAAAACGTCATTGTTGAAGCGTGGATGTCTACCAATATCGATCTCTTCTATAAAAGTGTCGGCAAAGAGCGTATAGAGCAGGCAGAGCACTACGATCCGCTCCACAATCTCAGCGAACTTCATGAGGCTTATCCCCATTGCTGTCTTTATCTGTCAATGCTCAGTTTCAAACAGGACTGGCGCAAACTGCTGCCGAGGCTGGCTCACTGAAAAGCATTAGCAAGCTTACCTTCAGTATTTTTATATATTTAACAGGAAACCTACACTGTTTTCCCTCTTACCATTACTCGAGTTAATTTTAGATGCCACATGCCATAACCCGAACAGTGGTCACGGTTGAGCAAAACTGGCTCACCGAGCTGGCGAATGCGACCACTGATCCAGTAATACTGCTCAATGAGCTAGAAATACCGAGCAAATATTGGCCAAAAGATCACCCGGATGAACCAAATTTCGCCGCAAAAGAAATCATGACGAAAATGATGACCAAGGTATCAGGTTATATGGTTCCCAAGCTATCTCGTGAAATCGGAGGAAGACCAAACAAAACTCCGCTGGATTTAAACCTCGAATAAGAAGCCTTCACGGAGGTCAATACCTTCAAGATATGTGCGTACCCGATGGGAAATTACCGGTTGTAAACTCCATATTGTTTCGTCCAGGACAATAACCGCAATAACGCTGTTTGCGGCTTGAAAGTGCGTCCTCTCTATTCAGAAAGAAACGACTCAGAAGTTGAGTAAGATTGAGTAGAAAGCGTTTTTATTTTCACCCTTTGCCATTATCGGGTTGAAATAGAGATATTTCGACAATATTTTCTATTTAGAGACTGATCTAAGTTTAAATCCCAGCCCGATCGTGATGAGCGCTGTTTTAAAGCGGGGCCTGGGACCTGAAACCAGTATGAATGATGAATTGCTGTTTTAGATCTTCTCTGTGAATAACAGTTTTGGGCAGTCGTCTTGTTTCCACGGGGTTAATCTGAAACGATTGTCTGTACATAAGAACTACTCTCTCATCATAGGGAACAGGGAATGAAGGACAAGGAAATTACATCCACTGAAAGCAGGCCAAAGGCCCTTCAAGAGAGATCATCTTCCAAAGAGATTAGCTCTTTTATCAAGGCTGCTGGCAAGGCAGGCCAATCCCAGAGTGGAAGATTGATTTTTTCATTGGACGCAACCATGAGCCGGCAGCCAACCTGGACCAGGGCCATGACTATTCAATCTTCGATGTTTGATGCAGTCGGCAAGGCGGGTGGTTTGTCGGTCCAACTGGTATATTTTCGAGGCTTCGGTGAATGTCGTGCCTCGAAATGGGTCATTAATGCTGCCGCCCTGCGTGACCTGATGCTCGGTATCGATTGTCGAGGTGGGCATACACAGATAGTTAAAGTCCTCAACCACGCCTTCCGGGAAACGACGAAAGCAAACGTCTCAGCCCTGGTTTTCATTGGTGATGCAATTGAGGAGAGTATCGATTTTCTCTGTCAGAAGGCGGGTGAACTTGGTTTAAAAGGGGTGCGCTGCTTTTTTTTTCAGGAGGGACATGATGGAACGGCTGAACATGGTTTCCGTGAAATGGCCCGACTGACCGGCGGGGCCTATTTTCGTCTTGGACCTGACTCTGCGCGGGAACTTTCCGAGCTTCTCGGTGCGGTTGCCATTTATGCCAGAGGGGGTTTGAAGGCCCTCTCAGACAGCAGCACCAATAAAGCGCGTTTACTCCTTGAACAAATGGAGAAATGATTATTTTCACCCTTTTTCTTTTGGAATGTTGAATGGCTTTTTACATTTTAATTCTGTTATTAACGTTGTTCATCCTTTTCTGGCTGATTCTCATTAATCCGGCTCATAAAAGTGCCGCGATACTGATAAATTCCGGGCCGGTTTTTCTGATCGCGGTGGGGGGTTTGCTGACAGTTTTTCGGCGAGGTATGATTGGGGTGCCCATGATCGTTCTCGGACTCTCCTGGTGGCGGCGTACTCGTTCAGTGCGACCAGTCCCCTCCTCTGGCGGACAGAAATCAACCGTCTGCTCGGCAAGCCTTGAAATGGAACTTGATCATGATACCGGAGAAATGGACGGCAGGGTTTTGACAGGTCATATGGAGGGGGTTCGTCTATCTTCGCTCAATGAAGAGGAGGTGTTGTCGCTTTATCGGGAAATTAGTTCAGATGCAGACAGTGCCACCTTGCTCATATCGTACCTTGACCGCTACCATCCCGATTGGCGGGAACGTGTTGATTCTGATTCTTTCAACGGGCAGGATGGTGCATCTGGGTTTGAAAAGATGACCAAACAGCAGGCGTACCAGATACTTGGCCTTGAGCCTGGAGCATCACAGCAGGAGATCCATCAGGCCTGGCGGCAACTCATAAAAGGGGTTCATCCCGACGGCGGAGGCTCACCCTTTCTTACTGCCAAGATTAATGCTGCACGAGATGTTCTCATGGACTAGTTATTGCTCATGCCGTATCCAGGCACGCCTTAATCGAGCAGGAAATTTGGCTAATTGCATGATATTATTCTTATTCTAGACAACTGGTTCATCATCATAAACATTACAAATACAACATAAAAAAGTGGCTGGTTCCTGTCCGATATTCTTCATACCATGAGGCTCCATACTGACCAGATAAACTGATGTTCCAGGGCCACATATTTTTACATCGGTTTTTTCGCCCGTTTCAGGATCATAAGAATAACATTCAAATTCACCACTGACGATATACATAGTTTGATGATAAAAGTGATTGTGAACAGGAATCTCGCCACCAGGCTGTATTGTGAAAAAACGAAGCCCATACTCCGGATATCCGTTCCCATCATCACCATGCTTCGATAACCAGCGCACACTGGTTCCCGTTACATCATGCATTATCCCTTTATAAGGGAACTTCTCAATTTTTACATCTTCCACATCTTTCCAATGATCTACTTTCATTTCATCCTCTTTTGGTCTGTTTTCAGCAAATTCATTAAAGTATTGCCGGCAGGTCAAGAATAATCACCGTACCTGAATATGCATCCAATAGGTAATTGCACCCTCCTCCCTACGACTAAAACCCTGTAAATTTATCACATTTATTGAGCTTTACCCATGGTTTTCTCAGTAATTGTTAGTAACAAGTAATAAGTCTAGCCTGACACCAATTGCAGACTCCAATTGATGATATGACAAGAGCGCCTTTTCTGCCCAAAATGATAATTGTAAAAGCTACTACTGTGTTTATGGTCGTAAAGAGGGTTAAAAGTGCGTCAATTAGCCCTGAGGAATATCTTTAACTGATTCTATTTGATCAATTTAACACCGAGGATTATTAAACATCTGAGCCATGGGGGGGAGCACTGTTGACCCCAAGCTTTTGGTTAAATCATTTGTGAGGAGTTATCATGAAAACACGTGCCGCAGTTGCATTTGAAGCGGGCAAACCATTAGAAATTGTCGATGTTGATCTGGATGGACCAAAATTGGGAGAAGTGCTCGTTGAAATTAAGGCAACGGGTGTTTGCCATACCGATGCCTTTACTTTGTCTGGGGATGATCCGGAAGGCTCGTTTCCTGTTATTCTTGGTCACGAGGGCGCAGGTATCGTCGTTGAAGTTGGCGAGGGAGTTACAAGCGTAAAGCCTGGAGATCATGTCATTCCTCTGTATACCCCGGAGTGTCGTGAGTGTGAATACTGTCTAAATCCCAAAACCAATCTCTGCCAATCTATTCGAGCAACACAAGGTCGTGGGGTAATGCCCGATGGCACCAGTCGTTTTACTTTAGACGGCAAACCCATCTTGCATTACATGGGATGTTCCACCTTTTCAAACCACACGGTGCTTCCTGAGATTTCGCTGGCCAAGGTTCGTGAGGATGCTCCATTTGATACCATTTGCTATATCGGATGCGGCGTCACAACCGGTATTGGTGCGGTTGCCTTTACCATGGGTGTTGAACTGGGTTCAACAGTTGCTGTGTTTGGCTTAGGCGGTATCGGCCTAAACGTTATTCAAGGCGCTAAAATGGTGGGCGCCGCTCGTATCATCGGTATTGATGTCAATCCGGCAAAAGCAGCTTTGGCCAAACAATTTGGCATGACTGATTTTGTTAACGCGGCTGAGGTAGGAAATGTGGCTGATTATATTGTTGACATAACAGGCGGTGGCGTGGACTACAGCTTTGAGTGTATCGGTAATGTCAATGTGATGCGTCAGGCCTTAGAGTGTTGTCACAAGGGGTGGGGGCAAAGCTGTATTATTGGAGTCGCCGGCGCGGGAAAAGAAATCTCGACCCGCCCTTTCCAGCTGGTGACCGGTCGTTCATGGCGTGGCACTGCATTTGGCGGTGCGCGTGGGCGAACTGATGTGCCGAAAATTGTTGATTGGTATATGGAGGGGAAAATCAAGATTGATGAATTGATTACCCACAAGATGCCGTTAAAAGATATTAATACCGCATTTGATTTGATGCATTCCGGTGAAAGTATCCGCTCCGTTGTTGAATTTTAGGGCAATAAACAGATGACCATAGAGAAAATCAGCGCCAATAAAAGTTTTGGTGGGCAGCAGCTACGTTTTAAGCACCGTTCAATCGCGCTTGGCTGTGAAATGCATTTCGCCGTTTATCTCCCACCCCAAGCAGAATCCGGCCCGGTGCCAATTTTATACTGGCTCTCCGGCCTGACCTGCACTGATGAGAATTTCGTCACCAAAGCCGGCGCCCAGGAATACGCAGCGCAAGAAGGTATCGCCATCATCGTACCCGATACCAGCCCGCGTGGTGAAGATGTACCGGATGATCCTGAAAAAGCCTATGATTTTGGTTTAGGCGCAGGGTTTTATGTGAATGCAACGCAGCCACCCTGGTCCTCACACTACAAAATGTATGATTATGTAGTGGAAGAACTCTACACACTGGTCAATCAAAACTTTCCAGTTGATGGATCGCGTGTTGCTCTTTCAGGTCATTCAATGGGGGGCCACGGCGCCATGACAATCGCTTTGAAAAACCCCGAAAAGTATCAATCGGTTTCAGCTTTTTCACCGATTGTCTCACCGCTTAACTGCCCTTGGGGTAAAAAAGCATTAGGAAATTATCTCGGCAGCAATAAGAAAGATTGGGCCCAATACGACACGGTAGAGCTCGTGCGATCAGTGACTGAGCGCTTACCTATTCTGATTGACCAAGGTGAGGCCGACGATTTTCTTGCTGAGCAACTAAAGACAGAGCTACTTGTGCAGGCAAGCAAGGATGCTGATTACCCGATGCAGATCCGGTTCCAGCCTGGCTACGATCACAGCTACTTTTTTATCGCCTCTTTTATCAAGGACCATATCCGTTTTCACAGTAAAAATGTATCTACTCAATAATTGTTGGCGAATCAGGAGCCACTGGAAAAATGGTATATCAGGATAGCATGGTGCTTGATTTCAGCCGTGTTGCAGGCAAAGACTGATGGCAGAATATCACCGATGTTATCATAAAGGGACTTGCGCAGAGCAAAAGAAAAATAAGGCAAAAAATAAGGGGACAGATTTATTTTTAATGGTCAACAGTCCCTTATATCTTGGTAAAACTGTCTCAGGTTAAAAGATGTTTCCTGAATCTTTAGCCCGACGTGGGTTGTAAGCAGTTTTAGATGGTTCCTGGGCCCATTTAGCCCCTCCGCTCTTCATTTTTTGCTGGTAGAAATTGGGTTAAAATATCCTTTTGCATGAATTGGAAGTGGTGTTTTGCTCGTTCCCAATTAACGTAACGATGACAGCTTCTGCAGCTGATCCTTGGCTACCTGCTTCAGAGATACGCTGCCAAATCTCCTGATATCGATTTCTGGAAAGCGCTCCGCCATCATTTCTTCAAACGTCACCGTTTCTGCCAAAGCCAATACTTTTGTCCAGTATTCGATGACATCTTCCAGGTATTCTTCACCTTGGAAGGCCCGAGAACCAGCGTCATAAATGGTACATCTTTCCAGGGGGAATGATGGTGCCTCGAAATTTGATTCAACAAATTCTGGTGCCAACAGTGAGTTGCAGCGCATTAAATCAGTGCCGGTGATTTTGATTGCCACCTTCGACTCGGTTGTTGGCACGAAAAATCGCCCCTCAATATAACAGACATGTGTTCCCTCATAACCTGGAAAGTGCCTGCGACAGGCTTCGTCTGCCTCAATCAATCGTTCCTCACTTAAGGGGCCGCCTATAGTAAAGAAAAGAATTGAGGACAGCTCAATCCCCTGCTTGACCGCCTCCTTTATCATGATGTCCAACCCATGTCTCAGGCTGGTCCCGGTTGCAACGACATCACCAATAATGATCTGGGCTCTTTTGGGAAAGGTTATCTTCTTGTACTCATCTTCTGTTATATGCCATTGCTCCGGACTTTCAGTTACTCTGGCCCGCTGGGCAGTTACAAAGGAAGAACTATGATTATTCCAGCCAAAGGCTTTTGCCAATGCACCACGAAGGCCAAAATTTAATCCTCCCCGAAGGATATTGAAAACCACTGAACGGTTTTCCTGCAGTTCCAAGGGCGTTGATCTTTTGGTGAGTCGAAGGAAGCTCGCGCAAGCCTTCTCAAGCTTTTCGGTATAGTCGTAGCCCATCACCAGTGGATCATTGCAAATGGCTCTGGTTTCTGGAGTGGAGAGGACATAACGGTAAACCGCCGTTTCTGTGTGATCCTCGATCCGATATACCACGCTATTCTCTTCTCTGTTTATTTCTTTTAGCATAATAAATATAATATATGTAAAAACAATATCTTAGGTTGTTTTTTATAAATAAACATATAGACAAAGAAGAATAATCTTGCTTTGCCGCGGTGGCGATACGGGCAAGACTATACCCACTCTGCGGTAATGTTGCACCCTCTTGTGCAGATTTCATCTCAACTTATTAATGAGAAAAAACAACAATATTTTTCGGGCTCGAGTGAAAACATCGGGGACTCTTAAACCTGTTTTTCCAGGTTAGCCTATATTAAGGTGTCGAATTAGTGAATATTTTAAAACAATTTGAAATCGCATGATGTCTCCAGGATTGAGATATGCAGGGATAATTACGGAACATCCACTTTATTTCATGGTGAAATCTTTAGTGGAATATTGGTCAGCTTACTTGGAAACACACTTGATAAGACTAAAAACGGGTTTGAATTGATGAATGAATCGATAAAAAATGAGTGTGATAATTAAGACGTATGAGCATTCAAATAGAGTAGGCTGAAAACCCTCCATCGACGGGAACAATGATACCGGTAACAAATTTTGATGCGTCCGACAGGAGCCACACAAGAGCTCCGATCAGATCCTCAGGAGCACCGTAGCGACCCAGCGGTGTGTGAGCGATCACTTTTTGCGCCCGGGCAGAAAGTTTACCGGTCTGCTGGTCAACATGGAGAAATCGCAACTGCTCGGTCATGAAAAATCCAGGGGCAATTGCATTTACTCTTATCCCGGTGTGAGCAAAATGGACCGCCAGCCATTGGGTGAAATTGCTCACGGCAGCTTTTGCTGCCGAATAAGCGGCAACTTTTGTCAGCGGTGTGTGTGCGCTCATAGAAGAGATCGTTACGATCGAGCCGCTTCCCTGCTGCACCATTGCCTGTGAAAAAACCTGGATTGTCAGAAATGTCCCTAGAAAATTTAAGTCAAAAACATGCCGGAATCCTTCAAGGTCTAGATCAAAAAAACTTTTACTATCGGGTTGGGGCATGTTTCTTATCGGTTCAAAGAATTCTTCAGAGGTTGTACCGCGCGGGTCGTTACCTCCCGCACCGGTGATGAGAAGATCAACAGATCCCCAGGTTCGACGGATTATATGGTAACATTCGAGTAGATTTTCAGGTTCAAGCACATTGCACGATGCTGCCAGGGCCTGACCACCAGCTTCTTCGATTTTACAAACGACATTTTCTGCGTTGCTGAGATGGACATCTAAAATGGCAACTTTTACGCCCATAGACCCAAGAGCAACCGCCATTGCGCCGCAGAGCTCACCACCGCCACCCGTAATGACAGCGACCTTGCCTGCAAGTTCAAACGAATCAATTATATCCCGTGCCATCGACAACTTTTTCCTTTTCTCAAAAATGATCCCAGAAATATCGTATGTCAGCTGTAACTCAACGATAAACCAGCACTATCTATCTTGCAACGGATATTGACCAGAATAATATCGCTGATAAATTCTTCCCCCAGCAAGAAGATGTGAAATTCTGCCAGGCTCCTGAACTCGGGCCGTTCCTCCCGCTGCTGTAGAAAATTTTATGTACAATGCAAAACAATTTTCTTGAACGGCATTATCCAGTAGCGCAGATCAGAAGATACGTTTTTGTCCTCTGTTGACAAGATTAAGTAACTTATCTGCCGGGTCGGAAAATCTAGAGAGGAATATCATCGCTGCAATGACATAGGGCTTAAAACTGGCTTCTTTGTAGAGGGGATCCCGGTAACGATCAAAAACAGTTGCCTCCACTTCGCCCTGCTCACAACTGACGCCGGTAATATCGGCGGGCAGACAATGCATATACAAGGCCTTCTTGTCTTTCGTAAGACTCATCAGCTCTTCAGTGCATTCCCAGTCTTTGAACCTGGCATTTTGTGCCAGGAGCTCTTTTTCCAGGTCTTTAATACCATCCATATCGCCTTTGCCGTAGAGTTCTGTACGTTTTTCCATGGCATTGAATGGTGCCCAGCTCTTGGGGTAGACAATATCAGCATCCATGAATGCTTCTGCCATTGAATCTGTCCTGGTAAACGAACCACCACCAGTCTCAGCATGTTGCTCTGCAATCTCCTCGACTTCAGGCATGATGCCATACCCTTCCGGATGACTCAGAACGACATCCATACCGAAGCGGGTCATGAGCCCCACAATTCCCTGGGGAACAGATAATGGCTTGCCATAAGAGGGTGAATAAGCCCAGGACATGGCAATTTTTTTCCCTTTGAGATTCTCAATTCCACCAAAGTGCTGAATTAAATGGAGGGCATCGGCCATAGATTGCGTAGGATGATCAATGTCACACTGGAGATTGACAATGGTTGGTCGCTGCTCCAGAATACCGGCCTCATAGCCCTGCTTTACAGCCTCGGAAACTTCACGCATATAGCTGTTTCCCTTGCCGATATACATGTCGTCACGGATACCGATAACATCCGCCATAAATGACACCATATTTGCCGTTTCACGCACCGTTTCACCGTGAGCAATCTGGGATTTACCTTCGTCCAGATCCTGAACGCTGAGCCCCAGCAAATTTGCCGCGCTTGAAAAACTGAATCGGGTCCTGGTGGAATTGTCACGGAAAAGTGATACAGCAAGTCCGCTGTCAAAGGATTTGCCAGATATATTCATCTTCCTCATATTCTGGAGAATTTCAGCGGTCTCAAAAACTGCAGCGATCTCATCATCGCTGCGCTCCCAGGTCAGCAGGAAATCATCATGGTACATGCCATCAGTTTTCAATGCTGCCAGTTTTTTTACCTGTTCTTCAATTTTTAATGAATCCATTTTTGCTCTCCACTCTGCTGATACAGGGCCAAAATCGATGGCGCTGTGAAAAATCCGATCTCCTGTTTCGTGGAACCTGTTCCGCTACTCAACATCGGTTATGTATGTCTCCGCGCCAGATAATTGCCAGCTCCATGTGTATCGAAATTTGGTTTTGCCATCTGCTTACTTTTTACGAGATCATCCAAGATACCCATCTCAATTACCGGTGTCTCGTTGTTTACAATAATCGGCATCCTGCCCGCTAACGTCTTCGGCGGTCCAGTAACCAACCGGTCTTCCTACAGCAATCCTACCCTGGTATTAAAGTCCCTGATTAACGCATCAATATCATCTACCTGAGCAAATGTTGAATGCCAATAGTTGTCATGGTCATACCATTGGTCATTAAGCTCTTCAACTTCACGCCCCTGCTGTTCGATCCAGGTGTAATACTTGAGATTATGAATAGCTCTTTTATCGTAGTAGGACAGCTCTTTGGTGTGATCTATGCTGATGGCCTCGATCAGCTGAAGATCGCGCTGGGACTGAGCGTCTGTGTATGTACCATGTTCCTGTTCCAGCTCATTGAGCCGTGATTCATATAACTGCATGGAATCTGTGGCTATTGAAACAACCACATCGTTTTCGGTGAGCTCGTTGTATTTGGCAAATTTTATGGCTGCGACCATATTACCGATAGCGGAAATGCCGAGCAGATCAAGATTCTTAACAAGCTCATCATCGACACCTGCACCACTGAGAGCCTGCCTGCCAATGGGCTCGTTAAAGAGGCGCAATGCCCGCATCGGAATTTCATCATCAACGGCCACGACAAAATCTGTTTCTTTGCAATCGTGCACCCAGGGAACGTGCTTATCGCCAATGCCTTCAATGCGATGCGCACCGAAACCATTGTTCAGGAGTGTCGGGCACTGCAGCGCCTCAGCGACAACTACCTGTGACCGGGGGTATTTCTGTTTCAGGTAATACCCTGCCCCAAGGGTCCCCCCTGATCCTGATGAAGAAACATAGCCTGCCAACTGCCGGCCATCGGCAAGATAGTGCTGCAACAGTGTTTCAATGGCATGTCCAGTAACAGTATAATGCCACAGCGGATTGCCCATTTCGTCAAACTGGTTAAATATCCTGAGATCCTCACCTGTATTGCGCAGTTCCCAGCATTTATCAAATATTTCCTTAACATTTGATTCACATCCCGGCGTGGCTATGACTTGTCCTGCGATACTTTTCAACCATTCAAACCGCTCCCGCGACATCTCTTCGGGCAGGATGGCAATCGCGTTGCACGCCAGTAAGGCTGAAATATAGGCTCCTCCCCTGCAATAATTGCCGGTTGACGGCCAGACAGCCTTGGTCTTACGAGGGTTGAACTGGCCGGTAACCAGAGTAGGGGCCAGGCAGCCAAAGGTAGCACCAACCTTATGCGCGCCTGTAGGAAACCAGCGGCCGACAAGCATAATAATCGTCGCTTTACAGCCGGTAAGCTCTGGCGGCAGAACAATATGATTTACCCCGTTGTAAAGGCCACCTGATTCTTTTGGTTCATTTTTCCAGGTAATCCGATAGAGATTGGCAGAGTGAAGATCCCATAACCCGGTTGACTCGAGCTGAGACTTTATTTTTTCCGGAACGGTCTCCGGGTTCTTCATCATGGAAAATGTGGGCAGGGTAATACCCTTTTCCCGGCAATAGGCAATATTGCTTTCGAGTGTTTCAGAATGGATAGTTAAATCAATCACTGGTTATTCCTTTGTTATGGTATATCTTCAATTGCTTCTACCAGGGTCTCAGGCATATCGATGCCAAGCGTTGCCGCTGTGATGTCTTTTAGACCATTTCCGGTGGTAAGAACCACGACAACCGCTTCCGGGTTCAGATTGGGTGCGGTTTTCTGGAACCCGGCAAATGCTGCGGCACCCGCTGGTTCCGTAAATAAACCTGTAGAACGGGAAAGATATGACTGAGCAAGAATAATCTCAGAATCTGACACCGTCATCATCTCACCGTTAAATTTTTTGAGCATGGAAAGGGCATGGACACCGTTACGGGGAACATCGACACAGATAGAATCGGCCACGGTTGATGTCGGAATATTTTCAAAGGTTCCGCCGGTAAAGGCGCGGTAAAGGGCATCAGACGTCTCTGCCTGTACCCCGATGATTCGTGGGACCGATGAGATTACCCCCAGCTGGACAAGATCCCTGAATCCTTTGTAAACCCCGGAAAGGATGCAGCCATCACCCACGGAGACGAAAACAATATCAGGTGACTGCCCGAGCTGACTGAATATTTCCAGGGAAACGGTCTTTTTCCCCTCAATGGTCAATGGATTGTAGGCAGTATTACGGTTCATACCACCTTTCTGCTCGGTAAAAGCAAGAGAGAGATCGTAGGCCATATCGTAATTGCCGTTGACCCGAAATACCCGGGCACCGTATTGTAAGGCCTGGACCAGCTTGGCAGATGGCGCCGATTTCGGCAGAAACAAGGTGATACGCTGCCCGGCCGCAGCACCAACACCTGCCATTGAGGAACCGGCGTTACCGGTTGAGGCAAGAGTTATATCTTGAATATTGAATTTTTTTGCAGCCGCAGAAACCAGATATGAGGCCCGGTCCTTGAAAGAGGCAGTGGGGTTCGAACCATCATCTTTCAGGTATAGATTATTAAATCCCGTTGCTCTCCGAAGATTTTCCGGTTGCCACAGGGGTGTGTTTCCCACCGGTATGGGTGGAAAATATTTCGATTCAATCGGAAGCAGATCAAAAACAGTGTAAGGATGCTCAAGCGTTCCATGGAGTTCGACCTCGAGAATGCCTGTCAGGGGTTGATCCGCACGCTGGTTTGGCGAACAGCCGGGACAGACAGTCAGATCGGGGGCGATCTCATAGGTCGCGCCGCAAGTACTGCAGCGATAATTAAACTTCATTAATCGTTTCTCCAGCCGATTATCCAGGTTGTTTGTCAATCGGCTAATGATGTCTGCTTCAATTTCAGGCTCTCAGGCCAGCTACGGAATTTGGATAACGGTTCCGCAGCCTTTGTGGCACTGGATATACCTGATTAATTAACCGCCTCAAGAAATGAACCGAGCGTCTCTTCACCTTCGGTAAGAAAACAATCGAGCCTCCGCCGCAGTAATCTGACCAAGAGGTCTATTCTGCGTATTTATTAACATAGAGTGAGGGAATTACAGCATACATGGCACAGGCCTTAACCAATTCATCCTTCCAGGTAACTTCATTGGGGGCATGGGCCTGATCCTCATGACCGGGGCCAAAGCCAATGCACGGAATTCCATATCTCCCCATGATAGAGACACCGTTGGTAGAGAAGGTCCATTTGTCAACTATCGGGTTCTCATTAAAAAGCGAGGTAAATGAGTGCACCAGGGTCTTGCAGACTGCATGGTCTTCTTCAAGAACCCAGCTGGGAAAATAGCATTCTGTCGGGTAAACCAGACCGGTGTATGAAGGTCGGTCATAGTTATACATGGAAACCGTTCCCCCTGCCTTTTTCACCGACGGCAGTCGCCGGATTTCTTCCAGGGCTCCTTCCCAGGTCTCACCCCTCGTGAGACGTCTGTCGATGGAAATTGAGCAGCCATCTGCAACCGCACACCTCGAAGGTGATGAATAGAAAATTTCAGATACCGTCAGTGAGCCCTTACCCAGAAAAGAATCGTCTTTGAGACGGAGGTGCAACTGCTGAAGTTCCATGAGAATCGGAGCCATCTTGAAGATAGCATTATCACCCCGTTCCGGGGCCGACCCGTGTGAACTGACGCCATCCACAGTAACGAGAATTTCCATACGCCCACGCTGGCCCCGATAAACACCAAGAGACGTGGGCTCAGTGGAAACGACAAATTCGGGACGGATTTTACTTTCTTCAATGATATACTGCCAGCAGAGCCCGTCACAGTCTTCTTCCTGGACCGTTCCGGTGACGAGCAGGGTGAAGTCACCCTCAAGCCCCAATTCTTTGATCATTTTCCCAGCATAAACCATGGAAGCCATCCCCCCTTCCTGGTCGCTGGCTCCTCGGCCGCAGATAACCTCGTCATCTTCAAAACCGGTATACGGGTCGTGATCCCAATTGTCCAGATTTCCAATACCTACGGTGTCGATGTGCGCATCCAGGGCAATAAGATGAGTACCAGTGCCTATATAGCCCAGGACATTACCCATGGGGTCGATTTCCACCCGGTCAAAGCCAACAGCCTCCATCTCCTGTTTAATGCGCAGCACAACCCGTTCCTCCTGGCAGCTTTCACTTGGTATGGCCAGCATATCTCTTAGAAACGCTACTATCTGGGGACGGTATTCCTCAGCCTTTTTTACTACTTCTTTGAAATCAATCGTCATTAATCGTACTCCATTAACTGTCTGATAAGGTTATTTAGGGCCTTACTCCTGAAAACCTGTCATAAAAAACAAGAAATCGGCAGAGTGTTTTGAAATTAGAAAGTTAAAGATACCACCAAGGGACTTATCCAGTGAATCTAAAAAGTTTTCCGGCTTGTCGGGTTAGTTCTGTTCTCAATATTTTTTAGTCGCTTCAAACTGCTCTGCCAGTTTAAGCGGATCGCGGCCTGGGCCCCGGCCAGATCTCCGGCCCTCAGGGCTGCAACAATTCGGTGGTGTTCATCTAAAGAATATTTTGCACTGGCATATCCTTCAAAATAGGTAACCTCCACGCGGCGATACTTGATTTTCAAATCCCGATGTATCGACATCAGCTGTGGGTTATCGGATCGTTTCAATCGTAATTACCACTATTTTATAAAAACCGATTCCATGAAAAAGTCATCGGGAAACAGTTTCAACGCTCAGTTGTTTTTCTATCTGATTAAACCAGGAATTTTGTTCGTCCTGATCGAAAAACATTGAGGTGTCTTCATCGAAATCTGTGTGTGTGTTGAGATCTGCTTCTATAATTTCATGAGCGGAATCAAGAAGTACTTTCATTAAATCTTCCTTGACCTCAACGTCTGCTCCTCCCACTGCAGTGTAATCCTGCATTTTTCTCGTTAACTCGACAGTAACTCTACGCGCAGTTAATTCTGCAAGAGCAAAATGAATTTGTTCATGCTGAAGAACATACGCTGTCTTTTTTTCAGAAACAGCCTGATTCCACCATGAGCATGAGGGAATAAAAACTGCCTCAAATGAGATGTGTGTGAAGTTGGCGACATAGAGCAAATTCCCATAGTAAGGAACCTTTGAGATTTGAGCATTTGTCAGGCGAGACGGACGAATACTGAGACAAGACCGAGCATTGATGGACTGATGGTATTGCTGGTAATCCGGCGGCAGTGTTTCTGCCTTGAAATCGTCGATCTTCAGATCCCGATAACTGAAACCTGTCTCCCATGCCTTTGCTGTATCTGGATGAGTGTAAAATTTTGGCCGGGCATATTCTGGTAACGGGGCGCATGAGGAAATAAAAAGAACAGAAACAAGGGTAATAATAATTTTGAACAGGTTAGGAAAGGCGGATACCAAGAAGCCCATCAGTTATAATACCGCCACTGTTTTGGATGCAGGAGATAACATCGTATCTTTAAAAAATCTTCGAACCGGCAGCCCCCAAACAACCAAGTCCCGTATGCAGCACCACAATGCCAGAGCAAGATTCTTCCGGATATGTTCGCTCATCTGCTACCTGACAAATTGGCGTTGATCTGGCCACCAAAAAATCGAATGCTCTTTAGAGGAAAATCGGATCGCTGATATCAATACTTTCGTGAAAAATAGTTGATGGGACCACCCACAAGAAATAGATACATTCCTGCAATAATGAGTGATAATCCCATATAAACGCTAGCAGGTAAAAGCAGAATTCCAACTGTTCCCACACTAGCACCGAAGGTTGCGTATATTATGCATGACCTCATCGTATCTGCCCCATGTTGAAAACTACCGATGGTAATGCTTTTTTTCGGAGTATCAGGTATATCAACTCCACTTCACACTATAAAGTAAGCATTAAATTCAAAAATGAACCCTGAACCTTCGGTAGTTCCGCAAGACAAATGAACATACTTGATTTTTTACTAGTAATATTTTTCGGTTGTAAATGATATTTTTTTACCTGCTGCCCTATATAATCAGAAAAACGGCATGTGCAGGAGACAAATATCAAAAAAAGGCGGGCGGAACGGGCAGGTCCCCGGTAATTTTTTTTTAGAAAAAACGATACCGTTTATAGTACGCATCAGGTTGCTTATTGACAATTCTGTCTTCGTTAAGCATGAAATACGGTTGATGAAGCCAGTAAGAGACAAAGACGATCGATTTAGTCGGTACATTATCGAGGACCCTGTGAATCTCCCCATGCTCTTCGTACTTTGACCGTGAGTATGATGAGCAGGAGGCTTAAGCCGGCAGTAAGCGCGATCATCAGATATGAGTTAGCAACGGCGACTCCGGGAACCAGCCAGAGACTGTGTAGCGGAGGATATCGTGACAGCCAGCCCACATCAGCATCCTGTATGATCATCCGATGCTGCATGGTACGCCCGAAAGGAGGTGCTTCCCGGGCAATCAGTCCATCAAAAAAATTGTTTGCCTGAAAGAGACGTAACTCCCCTCATCTGAGGTTAAAAAGGAGTGGTGAGAAGCCTTCAAGCCCACTTGGTAGCAAAGCAATACACCCCACTGGAATGTTCCCATCTTTATATAGAAAGTATTTCTCACCTCTTTCAAACTCTGAGAGTACCCAGGATGTTGTACAAAAAGATGGGTGTTTCGGAGCATTTTTTATTTTAATATTAAACTGTTGGGCAATGTCCTTGTTTGCCTCACTGACAATAAAGGCAATAGATTCGGCGTCATTAACCGTGGTGGGGAATACAGCGGACATTATACTTCAGCATCATATTCAGGTATGGATTCCTTTTCTTTCACTGCTTCAGCAACCCATTTTTTCATGGAACCCAGCGACATCATTGCCTCCATATAGGCGCGAGAGATATCATCAACCTTGATGCTGTAGCTGTTAAATCGCAAAACAATCGGAGCGTACATGGCATCAGCAATTGAGAACTCACCGAACAGAAAGTTTCCCGCTTTGGAAAAAAGGTGCCGGCATGATCTCCATATTTCGCAAACACGATCGATTTCAGACTGAAGTTCTAGGCTGATTTTATCCATTTCGGTCTGTTTTCTGCAGTTCATCGGCAGACTGTTTCGTATTTCAAAGAAACCTGAATGCATTTCGTGGCTCACACTCCTAGCCATAGCTCTTGCTGCCATGTCATGGGGCCAGCAGCTTTTTTCGGGGTATAATTCTCCAACATATTCACAGATAGCCAGAGAATCCCATACTGTTAGACTTCCATTGCAGAGAGCAGGGACTTTTCCTGAAGGCGAATGTTTTAATATTTCACGCTTGTAACCGGCTTGAAACAGCGGAATTCTCACTTCCTCGAAGGGAATACCGACCTCTTTCATCAAAATCCAGGGCCTAACGACCATGAAGAGTAGTTCTTATTTCCAATGATGAGCTTATTCACGACATCCCCCTATTCAAGTGATAAAACGTTTATACACTAAATAAATTCTGCTCCAGCATCAGCAACTTTTTCTTTGCACTGAGCCCTCCCGCATAACCGACAAGATCACCCTTACGACCGATAATCCTGTGGCAGGGAATCAGAATCGAAATGCTGTTGGCGCCGTTTGCGCTGGCGACAGCCCGCACTGCTTTTTTATTGCCAATTCTTTCTGCAAGCTCCAGATAACTCGAGGTTGCTCCGTAGCTGATGGTTAGAAGTTCACGCCAGACATGTTTCTGAAAATCAGTACCTGTCATTAAGAGCGGTATCTCGAATTTTTTTCTGCGGTAGGAAAAATATTCTTCCAGTTGCATGCGGGTATCTCTCAATAACTGGTTATCTTTCGGTACAAATACAGCTTTCAGATGTCGTGCCAGTCGCTGGTCTATGGCGGAGCGCATTTTCCTGTAGCGCCAATCGCACAAACAGAGTCTTTCATCAAAACAACCGAGGATTAACTCTCCGTAAGGGGTTTTAAAGGACTGGGTATGAATCTGATTCAAAATGAAACCCTTTGAAATTTACTTCAAATTCGAGCAGACAATGGTTCCACAGCTGTTTTTTTAATAGTTTGCCGACACTGTTCTTTGTTTTCAGTTCAACCAAGGCAACATTACCAGGATAAAGCTGTATTGCAAGAACCCCCTTATTGCAACAGAAAATCCGATAAACAATAGAGCAGATTTACCCCGGGAGTTTGCCACCTTTATCGTAAGACTCAGTCATCGTTGTTCCCTCATCAATCAGTCCGCACGCTCGAGTGGTTCCGCCCCTGTTTCACGCTTTTCAGAAAAAAAACCATTTTTCAGAAAATGAAGTGTTTGATCCTGGACATACTCAGCGTTCATGATAAAGGAGTGACTCTGAGGAACAACGATAAAATCTGTCATTCCTTCAACTTTGGCACGTTCGACAGAAACCTTGCCATCGTTTGCGCCCCGAAAAAATGAAAGCAGCCAGGTATCAAAAAAGGCCTGCTCATTACCTGCAATAATACCCACCGGATAGTCGACGGGTCCAAGCCGGTTGGGAACCGAGTCCTCATCTGTTGACAGTTGCTGACCGGCAGGGCCGTTGACCCAGCTGAAATACCACCGCTCTTTGAGGTCATCGACCGCTTCGCTGCCACCGTTCGGAGGGCTCAACATTACAATCCGGCCCAGCCTCTCAGGTCTGCTTTGTTTTAACGCCATTCGCACCACGATCCCCCCCATTGAGTGCGTTACGAAATGTATTTTGTCGGGATTAAAGTATGCGCACTCCTCGAGTACCGGTGGTATATGGTTTTCTGCCAGCTTCTCTATAGTTTGTTTTCTTGACGGGTAGTCAAGATTGACCGTGTGGTAGCCGACTTGAGTTAGTTTGTTCTGCATTTTCTTCATGGAATGATAGGTCCGGCCGAGACCATGAATCAATATCACACACTCATTTAATCCAGGCTCTTGCGGAATCATGGTTTTTGATTTGCTCAGCGTACCACAGCCCGACAATACCAGAAAAACTGCGCAGAAAACGGCGAGCATTTTGAAACTGTTTTTTAGCCGACGAACCATACGCTGGACGAACATTACAAAAATCATTTAACCCTCAGGCACATATCATCAGGGTGGGACGCCCTGTTCTTGATCATCCGTGTACACCAGATCCGATTTGTCATGCAAACAATTTTCACTTCAGGACTATAGCTGACCCTCGATCGGCAAAAACGCACCGAAAAAATCACCCAGGCTCTGAAAGAGTCCACGGGACGGCTGACTGCTGAGAATCTTGTCTTTGGCCTGCCAGTGGATTTTATTATCATCTGTGCGAAATAAGCGATAACCATTTTCAGGCTTCATGATCTCTTCGAGGAAATCCGCAAGCGCTGAGGAAAGCTCAGGTGAATCAATGAGCAGACCATTTTCTGAATTAATCACCAGCGCTCGAGGATCGAAGTTTAATGATCCGATAAAACATTTACTTCTGTCAGAGACAAGCACTTTTGCATGCAGTGAGATAAAAGGAGCTCTCACCGGTTCCACATCGGCCTCAGCTCGAAGGCTGCTCGACGGCTGATGCTGAAACTCATAGAGCTCGGCACCGCTATCTAAAATCGGCCGTCGATATTTTTTATAATGACTGCTGACCAGTGTATGGTTGGTAGAAGCTAAAGAGTTGGTTACGATCTTTATAGTAACGCCATCCTCATGTATCGCTTTCAACTCATCCAGCATATCTCCTACAGGGATAAGGTATGGGCTTGCCAATATTAATTCATCTTCGGTGGGATCTGACAGATACGCAATCATATCAATCAGACGATAATCCTGGCCATGGATCTTTACCGGGTCATCTTGGAGAAAGTGGGCCTCTCCGGTAACCATGCTGTTCTGCAGTTCCTGAAGCCATGGCTGCCAGTCAACAGGCTCCAGGGGATAAGAGACAAGTTGACTCCTGTTCTCTTTAAGATATGTTGAAATTGACTGGCGCATGTCATAGAAACTGCTTGGGGGAAGGACCACCTTCCAGCCGCTGACGGGATATGCTGCCAGATTGTTCCAGTAGTCATCAAAGGCATGAGAGCTTTCTTCAATAACTGCCCCGACAGACAGGACATCTATATCAACAAAATTATAGTCCCCGCCCAGACCGAAATATGAATTCCCTATGTTGCGTCCACCGGTAATTGACAGGTGATTATCAACGATCATCAGTTTATTATGCATCCGCCTGTTGAGTTCTTTCATACTGGCAAGAAAATTAAGCGCACCACCAATCGCATAATCGCGTGAAGGATTTGGATTAAATACCCTGATTTCCAGATTGGGATGGGAGTTAAGAGCGACAAGGTTTCTGGTACTTGCAGCAATACCTATATCGTCAACCAGGAGTCGAACTTTTACGCCCCGATCGGCAGCTCTTAAAAGACGATCGAACAAAAGTGTTCCTACCGCATCACCCTGCCAGATAAAATATTGAAGATCGATAGAACTTATTGCCAGATCTGCAAGTGCCAGTCGGGCCTCAAGGGCTTCCTGACCATTGGTAATCAGCCTGAAACCTGACTTTTCAATTCCATTCTTCCGATAAAATTCAGCTGATAACGCTGCAAACGATCCTGACATGGCAGGTGGTTGTGCAGCCTCATGCGGCAGCTCCGGTCGGGACGGTAACGAGGCACAACCTGAAACCAGAAGAGAAAGAAAACAGCCAGTCAGTAAATATTTAAAAATTCCATGTAATTTATTTTTCATCAGACATCCATGGGTACGTTGAATTATACAGAGTCGCTATATAACTCAAAACAGCACGTTTTTCGCTTCAGGATAACAGAATGTATAATTATGTGAACCCCATTATGAGTTATCCTGTTATGCTCTGGCAGCACTCTTTATACCATAACAGCCACCATCAATATAAAAGAAGCGGCAGGACATCAGGTTTGCGGGAAGAAAACTTCCAATAATTTATTTTTAGGACACGCTCACCTTCCTGAAAAAAGAGTGAGAATTTTACCCACCGGGTATAAATAGATAGGAACAAGCCCATAATAAAACAGTAATTAACACCTGATCGGTAACAACCTTTGAGGAAGGAAGACACCATGCACACTCTGACATCCGAACAGCAACAGCAAATTAAGGAGATCGTCGGCGACCCAGACGACCGTGAAGACTGGCTAAAACTTGAGCACCCAACGAGGTATGATCTGAGGAAAGAGATAAAGATGTTGCTTGGTCCCAAAAATGTAATGGCCCTCGGGAACATTTTTATCTGATCATCATTTCATCACAACTGTTATATCATGATGTTATAGAGTTCTTATGGCCTTACCCACATCACGGCGTCTTGTTGTTCAGGTTATTGTAGCAACACTTCTCAAGTTACTTCTCAATACAGGGCGTCGGTTTATCTATCCTTTTGCACCGGCTCTTAGTCGGGATCTGGGTGTCCCCCTCGCCGCCGTTACTTCAATTATCGCCTCCAGCCAGGCCATTTCCTTGCTGGGCCTGTTCAGCGGACCCCTGGCAGACCGGATGGGTTATCGGCTCATGATGCAGTCCGGTCTTGCCATGCTTGCCCTGGGGATGCTTATCTGTGGCCTTCTTCCAGAATACTGGCCACTGTTTTTCGGTCTCATTCTAGCGAGCTTTGGCAAGACGGTCTTTGACCCTGCGATTCAGGCCTTCATCGGACACTCGGTACCGTACGCAAAACGTGGCCGTGTAATCGGTTTTCTGGAGATGTCCTGGGCCGGAAGCACACTGATCGGTATTCCCGCTTTCGCACTCATTATAGACCAGGCTGGATTCCGGTTTTCATTCTATTTCCTGGCGATTTTAGGAGCCGTCGGCTGGCTGAGCGTTGCTCGAATCATTCCTGTCGACACATCAACAACCCCTTCTCAAAAAACAAACCTGGCGATATTGCCAAGTCTGAGAGAGCTCTTTGCCAGTCGTCCGGCTGCAGGTATGCTCGCCTACGGATTCTGGATTTCACTGGCGAACGATAATCTGTTTGTCGTTTACGGGGCCTGGTTTGAGAAGGATTTTCTTGCAACCATCATGACCCTTGGTTTCAGCACCATTGCAATCGGCAGTGCGGAATTACTCGGAGAGTCGATGACTGCAATTTTTTCCGACCGATTAGGGCTTAAAAGAGCAGTGGTGGCAGGGCTGATATTGACCACAGCTGCCTACCTTCTCCTTCCGTTGATTGGCAGCACCCTGCCTCTGGCAATGTCTGGCATGTTTTTCATCTTTATCGCCTTTGAATTCACCATGGTAACCAGTTTTTCTCTGTGCACGGAACTGATGCCCGAACGAAGGGCAACGATGATGGCCGGTTTTTATGCAACAGCAGGTATTGGCCGCATGATCGGTGTACTCATTGGTGGCTTTCTCTGGGAAATTGCAGGAATTACTGGTGTTTCATGGATCTCAGCAGCCGCAACACTCCTGGGGCTGGCATCGCTTCTCTGGGGACTCAGTAACTGGAAACAGGGATCAGTTTAAAAACTGATGCATTTCCATTCCAGGTCCGTTTCAGAATAAAGCAGTATCAGGGACGAAGCAGCTTCAGATCATACGGTTTTTCTGCTGCACGCACGGCACCGGTATCAACTATTTCTGAAATAATCACTTCCATTACATGCCAGACAGCAACTCCTTCGCGGATGCATCCGGTAATCGTCTCTTCTTCTCTGCCGCAGGCCATATGCATGTGAAGAAGCGGTTGCTCATCATCCCAGAACAGGGTCCCGACACCACACACCTCGTGAGCATTTTCAAGGACACATTTCATCGGTTTCAGCACCTGACCACGGTCTTCCGCCGGGCCGACTACCAGGAAGCTGCCATTATCAGCACCACCGACAATGACCAGTGAGGCGGCCATAATATCGTGATCTCTGGCAAATTGTTCAATGACTTCATGAACAATCTCTCCATCTTCGAGACGTAGAATAAAGACCCTGCCCTGCTTTCCTTCACTGTATTTCATCAGCCGCCCTTTCCTAAGAACGTGATTATTTCATCTCGAGAACCAGGAAAAGATCGCCCCGCCCCTGCTCACCGACCTTGCCTTTACCCCGGATTCTCAATTTCTGCCCATTTTTACTTCCTGGAGGGATGGTAACTTTCAATAATTCCTGACCAGTTGGCCCTGTTGTTACCACCTGAATCACCGTGCCGATGCTCAGCGCATCCGAACTTATGGGAGTGATATAGGTGATATCATTACCAGCGGATGGTGGTGGCTGAGTATTATCAGTTTCTAATTCACCAGAACCGCCACCAAGAATGTTACTCAAGGTGCTTCCCACTGTTTTTAAAATTGATTTCTGCTTCGGCAGAGATTTCCTTGCAGTACGCATCAGATGCGGACCGGCAAGTGAACCAAAGAGGAAAAGTCCACCGAATATCATGCCCCCTTTACCACCAAAGAAGCTTTTTCTAATAAAGTTCGGGTTCGCCCTGAAACCGGAACGCTGAAACTCCCTGAGCAATCCCTGAAAGAGCTGCTGAAACCTCGGGTCACCAAACAGGTCTTTCAAAATTTCTTCCTGGCTGTACTCAAAACCGCCATTACTATTGCTCTGAGAGTGGGTGCCGCCCATTTTTTTCCAGGTGTCGAAATCCCTTCGTTTAACCGGATCGGTCAAGACCCCGTAAGCTTCCGCAATTTCTTTGAACTTTTCTTCTGCCTGGGGATCATCTGGATTTCTATCCGGATGGTATTCCATAGCAAGCTGTCGATATCGGGATCGAATCTCATTCTCATCAGCGTCTTGCCCGACACCCAGTATCTGGTAATAATCTTTCATATCCCTGCGCCAGGGGCAATGTCAAAACTCTTGCCCTCAATAAAATGATGGGTTGAGAAAGAATACTCTATGCATAAATGATTATGCCAGCAAATAGCACCGGTCTGTTCATTTTCTGCTCTCATAAACCATCAGTGTAATAACGTTGGTATGATTGATTACATAGCTCACCCTCCTTTATCTCTGTTCCTGACAAGCACACTCCTTGAAAATAGTTCTCTCTTCGCTTACATTTAAACAAGTCCGTCAATAATCATTTCTTAACACTGGAGGATCAATGGTACCAAAAAAACAGGTTAAGCAACCACAAGTATTTGATCTTGACAGTTCGGAATGGTACCTGAACCGGGAACTGACCTGGCTCTCATTCAACAAGAGAGTCCTGGCAGAAGCCAAAGACGAACGGGTACCGCTGCTTGAGCGCGTCTTCTATATTGCTGTTGTTGGATCCAATCTTGATGAGTTTTACATGAAGCGCATCGGGGGGCTCAAACAACAGGTTGGAGCAGGGGTCAAAAAAAAGACGGTAGACGGGATGCTGCCGCAGGAGCAGATTGATGCCAGTTACGTGATCGCCCAGGAGATTCTTGGGCAACAAAGGATCATTATGGCAGATCTGAGAAAATTACTGAAAAATGAAGGTATTTCATTCTGTTCCTATGAAGATCTCACGGTCGCCCAGAAGAAAGAGATGGACCTCTATTTCAATAAAGAGATATATCCACTCCTGACCCCCCAGGGTATAGACCCGGCCCATCCGTTTCCTTTCATCTCAAACCTGTCCCTGAATCTCCTCGTTGCCACCAGTGAGAAACCGAAGGGTACTGTTTTTCTCAACAGGGTAAAAATTCCGCACGGTGTTGGTGTACCACGTTTCCTTAAAGTTGGCAGTAGCCACCTCTATCTTACATTTGAGGAACTTGTCGCCCATAACCTCGAAGATCTGTTTCCCGGATTGCATATTCACAGCTATGAATATTTCAGGGTGACAAGAAATGCGGTTACCGACAGGATGGAAGAACAGGCCAATGACCTGCTCATTATGATAGAGTCGGCATTACGTGATCGCAAATTCGCAGATATTGTACGTTTGCAGATCAGCAAAGATTTTAACGCACACCACCGTGGCATGCTGGCCGCAGAGCTTGGAATCGATGAGCAGGAAGACGTCTACGAAGCGCCGGGTATCCTGGGCAAATCGGACCTGATGGAGATAGCCAAGATCGATCGTCCGGACCTTCATTATCCTGTTCACCACCCTTGGGACCACCCGACACTCCTGGTTGATGAGCAACATATTTTTCATATCATCCGGCAACAGAAGTCTATCCTCCTGCAGCATCCATATGAGTCATTTGATTCATCCGTAGAACGATTCCTGAAAGAAGCGAGCAGAGATCCGAAGGTGCTTGTTATAAAAATGACACTTTATCGAACAGGAGCTCACTCACGCATCATCGAGTACCTGATACATGCCGCCCAGAACGGTAAGCAGGTTGCCGTTGTTGTTGAGCTGATGGCCCGGTTCGATGAGTCTGCAAACATAAAATGGGCTGAGGCTCTTGAAGAAGTTGGTATCCACGTGACTTTCGGGGTCGTAGGGCTCAAGACCCATAGTAAGGTTATTTTTGTTGTCAGGAGAGATTATAACGGTTTGCAGCGCTATGCCCACATTGGAACAGGAAATTACCATGCAGGCACTGCCCGGCAATACAGCGATTTAGGAATGCTCACCAATGATCCGATTATCTGTGAAGATCTGACCGAGCTTTTTAACTATCTTACCACCGGTTATGCACCGGCACGTAAATATCAGAAAATATTGCCGTCTCCCAATATGCTGAAGCAGGCCCTTCTGAAAAAAATAGATCGGGAAATAAACATCCACAGCACTGAGAACCCGGGATTAATTCAATTCAAGAGTAACGCTCTTGAAGACAAGGATATTACCAGAGCGCTCTACCGTGCTTCTCAGGCAGGCGTCAAAGTCGACCTGATTATACGGGATAGCTGCCGTCTTCGTCCTGGTATAGACGGACTCTCAGAGAATATTTCTGTGATTTCAGTTGTCGGCAGATTTCTCGAGCATACCCGAATATTTTATTTTAAAAATGGTGGCGATGAAGAATACTTTATTGGCTCAGCTGATCTTATGAAGCGCAATCTTGAGTCACGCGTCGAGGTAGTAACCCCGGTGGAGGAGAAAAACCTGCAGAATCGATTGCGGGAAATTATCGATGTGCAGATTCAAAACAGACGCAGTGTCTGGGAGATGCATCCGGATGGTTCATATACCCAGCGCCAACCCGGCAAGGATGATGACCCGAGGAGTGTTCACGAAATTTTAATCACCATGGCCCAAAACAGGCTGGCAGCATCGCCGATGGCGAAAAAGAAGAAAACAAAGAAGAGAACCAAATCACAAGCTCGGAAAAGAAATTAAGGAGTCAGGTTTTGAGAGAGTGTCACCAGAATTATGCCCATGGACCAATGAAGCTCAGAACAAAGCTGGTCCAGGTCGAATATCGAGGAGGAGAAATTACCTGTGAAAAGACGGTCTATGGATGTGATCACTGTGATTTCGAACTTCATCTTGACTGGATGAAAGAGAAAATGCAGCAAAATCTAACCACAGCCTATGAGCAAATGAAACGTATCACCTGAGGAATCGAAAAAATTCATGTGAGCCACCTGATAAGCAGAAAGTGAACTCGAAGCCAACTAGTTTCATCCAGTCACCCGGTGGGCAAATAACTCCATATTACGAAAATTGACACCAGCCAAATCCTGACATATTATAGTACTTGAATCAGTTCCCCGGTCAGTATCCAGACCCGATCTCATCAGATGTTAAAAACTCATAAGGAGGATGTCATGGCAAAAAGTGTTTATAAAGTCATCGAGCTTGTTGGAAAAAGCCCAAAGTCTTGGGAAGATGCTGCTAAAAATGCGGTAGAAACTGCCGGCAAATCGTTAAAGGACCTTCGCATAGCTGAAGTTAAGAAACTTGACATGCAGGTTGACCAGGGAAAGGTTGTTTCCTACCGGGCACGGGTGAAGATCTCGTTTAAATTTAAACACGAATAATTATCACCCCTCTATTGCTGTGGTGGGATCGATGATTTTATTCATCATAGATCCCACCAGAATTGATTACAGGACCTCTCTCAGGCGAGCTCATCAAACCGGCAATTGAGAATCAGTTCGCCATCTTCCAAGCGTTTCTCCACCTTGTATGGCAATGTCTTAAACAGGTTGATCATCGCCTGGTTTGTTGGAAAGGTATAGGCTGTCAAGCCGGCGATACCACTTTCCCGGGTGGCATCTGAAAGTTTTCGAAGAAACAGTTTTCCAAGCCCTTTTCCCTGAAAATCGGGGCTCACGGAAAAAGCCACCTCAGCCATATTGCAGGACTTCAACCTCATACTCTCGGCAATGGCGACAATGCGGCCAAAACCGAACTCTCCGACCACTGCCACCAGGGTCAGGCTGTTCACATAATCACCTTGAGATCGAACCTCCACGTCTTTTCTGGCAAAAATCGTTTTCTGACCAAAGAAACGGGATACCACATCTTCCTTCGGCAGACTGTAATAGTGCTCCTGAATTCGCCGTTCATCAACAGGCTTTGCAGGCCTTATCGTTACCTGCTGCCCATCGATTTCAATATTTTCTTCTAGCTGCACCGGGTAAACTGCCTTGACCGCTTCACCAAGGCTGCGCTCGGAACCGATTAAACCCTGTTCCTTGGCAGCTGCAAAAAGTTCTTCCCTGAAATTGGGGTGGGCAATGGTAATCATGGCCATAACCCGTTCCTGCAAACTCTTCCCGAAAAGATTGACCGCTCCATACTCTGAAACAACATAATGAACATCACCTCTGGGAACGACCACTATCGTATCTCCAAGGCTTGGGACGACACTTGACAGCTGCTCACCGTCGGACCCTTCTTTCGTTGAGCAGAGCATCAAGATCGACTTGCCTCCCGGCGAACGATTCGATCCACGGACAAAATCGGGGATTCCGGACACCCCGGCAAAACGTGTTGCCGCCGAGGCTTCAGCAGATACCTGGCCGGTAAGATCCATGGTATTCGCAACGTTAAGCGAGACCATGCGGTTGTGCCGAGAGATAACAAACGGGTCGTTTACATAATCGGACGGATGAAAATCAATTGCCGGGTTATCGTTTAGGAACTCATACAAGTTGTGACTGCCAACGGCCATTGAGGCCACCATCTTGCCGTCATTGTAGCCTTTTTTGCGATTGGTGATATTGCCCCTGGCATAGAGGTGCATGATGTCATCGGTTAAAAACTGTGAATGGATTCCAAGGTCATTTTTTTCTGACAACCCCTTGACCGTTGCCTGGGAGGCTGCATCCAGACCAATCTGGAGCGTTGAGCCATCTTCTATCAAGTGGGTAATATGGCTGCCAATCTGAGATGGTGCTGCGGACAGGGATTGTGTTGGCGGCACAAAAAGCAGTTCCTCCTCGTGCTCGACAAACAGGTCAACATAATTCACATGCAGAAAGCTCTGTCCCATAACCCTCGGCATCAAAGGATTCACCTGGGCAATAACAAGATCTGCCGACCTGGCCGCTGACATGGTTACATCAACGGAAATACCAAGACTCATCCAGCCAAAATCATCAGGAGGAGAAACCTGGATTAAGGCAACATTGAGCGGCATTTTCCGGGTAAGAAACAAGCCGGGCACATCGGACATGTTCATCGGTGTAATAAACCGCTTGTGCTTGGCAATAGATGGCGACTTTGCCGAGCCAAGATAGATGGATCGAATATTTAAACTGGTATCTTCTGTGCGATCGGCAATGGCGGTTAATGAAGCAGTCTCACGGCCGAGCAGACGAACTATTTCAAGCCCGCTGAAGCGGTTGGCCCGTTCAGTCAGGGCCTGGACCAGATGCTGGGGCTCCCCACAGCCTGAACCAATAAAGACCCGCCCTCCAGATTTTATTCTGGCAATTGCATCGTCAGCACTTACCTTCTTTTGCAGATAACTGTCCGCCCAGTATTGAGACGTCGGCATAATACACTCCTCAGACAACCCTTAATCAAGAATTGAGACTATGTTTTGATAACTCCGGTATGTTACAATTTTCTTGTGCTAAGATAGCATAAATTATCAGCTAAGGGCACTTTTCCCTTGTAATTTTAACATTTTTTTTGCCCCATATGACTACTATGGATTTAGGCTTCGGCTGAAAACAATGGTTCGTTTTAAAAGAATGTACAGGACCAGCACGGTTGGTTTTTCCCGTTACCGGAAAAAGACTGAAGATAAGGCCGGCAGAGATACGCCAGAGTTGCTGCCGACCTTGATTGGACCTTATTTCAAGAGAATTCCTGAAGGATTGAACGGGAAATAATCAACCGCTGTATCTCGCTCGTCCCCTCATAAATTGTAGCTATTCGAGCATCACGGGCATACCTTTCAACAGGATAGTCACGGGTATAACCATATCCACCGAGTATCTGCACGGCGTCGTAACAGGCCCTGTTTGCAGCCTCGGTAGAAAATACCTTGGCCATTGAGGCCTCCCGCGCGAACGAACGTCCCTGCTCTTTTTTATAGGCAGCATTGAGGAGCAACAGCCGCGCGGCCTCAAGCTCAGTGTAGCGATCTGCAATCTTCCACTGGGTTGCCTGAAATTCAGCAATTGGTTTACCAAACTGAGATCGTTCCAGCGCATACTTTGTTGCACAATCCATGGCAGCCAGACCGAGGCCCAGACCGAGCGAACCAATACCAATCCTGCCTCCCGCCAGTTCGGTGACCGCCACGCGGAAGCCGTCATGAAGATCTCCCATCAGGGCGTCGGCAGGTATCCGGCAGTCCTGAAACAGCAACTCATTCGTCGGCGATGCATGCTGCCCCATTTTCTTTTCCGGCTTTCCGATGGTCAACCCTTCGATCTCAGACTCTACAAGAAATGTGCTTATTCCTTTGCCTTTCGGAGCCTTGGGATCGGTTACTGCCCAGACAACAAAAACACCGGCGAACGAAGCGCTGGAGATAAAAATCTTCGAGCCGTTCAGAACCCAGGAATCACCATCACGTACGGCTGATGTCGTCATTGCCGCCGGGTCTGAACCTGCTCCCGTTTCGGTAAGGGCAAAGGCGCCGGCAAGATACTGGGCACTGCATATCCTGGAAATATATTTATTCTTATGATCTTCACTGCCAAGTGCCTGGATCACCTCGTTGACCATATTGTTCACCGACACGGTTACTGCAGTAGACGCACATGCCCGGGCAATTTCTGTTATGGCAAGGCTGAAAGCGACAACACCAGCTTCTGAGCCACCATATTGATCTTTGATATTCAACCCCATAAAACCAAGCTCTCCAAGTTTTCTCAGGTTTGAATAGAATATTTCCTTATCGCCGCCATTATCAAGCTCAGCGGCTACAGGTTCCAGTTCAGCACGGGCAAAATCACGAGCGGTATCCTGTATCAGTTTCTGCTCTTCTGTTAAGTCAAAATTCATAATCTTCCTTCTCTACCCAATTTATTGTCCTTTAAAATCCGGAGATCGCTTTTCCAGAAAGGCGTTCATCCCCTCTTTCTGATCCCCGGTAGCAAAACACATTCCGAACAGATCAGCTTCATACATGCAGGCCCTGGCCAGATCCATCTCCATGCCGCCATTGACCAGCTCCTTGCAAAGTTTTACCGCTACCGGCCCCTTGGCAGAAATCTTTTCTGCAATACGGATACATTCAGACATCAATTGGGACAGCGGAACAACACGGTTCACCAGCCCGATGCGGCATGCCTCTCCGGCATCAATAATATCACCGGTGTAGAGCAGTTCGCTTGCCAGCCCTTTACCCACCAGGCGAGGTAAACGCTGGGATCCGCCAAAACCGGGGGTAACCCCAAGACTTACTTCAGGCTGTCCGAATTTTGCGTTTTCACTGGCGATCCGGATATCACAAGCGAGAGAAAGTTCACAGCCTCCTCCAAGGGCAAAACCATTAACAGCGGCTATAACCGGGCGTGAGAAGGTCTCAACTACCGCCATCGCCTTCTGCCCGAGCCTTCCGAATTGCCGCCCTGCAAGCACATCAAACTGGTGCATGTAGGAAATATCTGCTCCGGCTATAAAGGCCTTTTCTCCAGCACCTGTAATAATTACTGCCAGGACAGTGCTGTCCTTATGGAGTTCACTGAAGCAGCAGATAAGCTCTTCAAGTGTTTCTCTGTTCAATGCATTCAGCGCTTTGGGCCGGTTGATGGTAACGGTGGCAACCGATTTTTCTATCTCACATATGATATTGGTAAATTGCATAGTACTCTCCACACTGTTAGTAAATTTTGATCACTCCTCAATAGTGAACTTCCAGGCACAATACCAGTCGGTCGGATGTTTATCGGGTGGACAGCCAAGGCATGAGGTTTTAATACGACTGTCGATAGCCGTGGCGAAATAGGTATACTCAACAAGCCCTGCAGACTTGCATGGATAATCATCCAACCCCTTTCGTTCCCGTGCCTCCTGGACACGGCACTGGTTCATTTGAAAAACAAAACTGTTTTCCGTTTCATCGGTAATCGACTGGACATTAATACTTTCATAGACCCGAAACCCAAGTGCTCGCTTTAAGCCATCAAGTCCCCCATTCTCCGGTATCCCGAGCAGCTGTTTTATAGAGTAGGCCTCAAACGGGGAGAAGTGCGCCCAGCATGAATCATTGCATCGCTTGGCATCATTCATACCCTCTGAAAATTCTATCGCCTGAAACCAGACGCCGTCGTTAACCAGCCAGTTCTTGGCAACCCGTTCTTTCAGGCTTTTCAAATCATCCTCCTTCATGGCCAGGAGCGGAGAAGGAATACCGTCCTTCATCTCAAATCCAAGAACCTTACCCAGGTGCTTCATCTGAATATCGTAGCTTTTTCTGGAGGCCGTCTGCAGAATTTCAAGTGCTTTTTCCATACCCATCTGGTGCTTGACTTCGGTAAACCACAAGGCGTGATGGATCATGATACGATGAAATAGATCGACGATAAACCTGGCGGTATCTTCATGGTTCAGCTCTCCAGCACTCCTGGCATTCTCATTCATCCCCTTCCTCCGATTAAACAATCTTCATCGATTAGATGAAGGTGATTTTATCACTCATTCTTGTCAGCGGTTCAAGCCCCTGCTCTGTAACAACATGAGTATTTTCTATACCGACCACTCCTTTGCCAGGCAGGATCGCCTTGGGTTCAAGGGCAATTATCATCCCTTTTTCAAGTACCATCTTCTGTCCTTTTGCCAGGAATGGAAACTCATCAAGTTCCAGTCCGATTCCATGGCCGGTAAAACGTATTTTACGATCACCGGTGCCCATAAAATTGTCACCAATACCCCGGTCAGCAGCCAACGATATCATCTGTTCATAGATATCACCGGTGACTGCTCCCGGAACCGCCACAGCTTTTGTTTCCTCCTGTATTTCCAACATACATTCATGCGCCTTGAGCAGCTCATCTGGAAGACTTCCAATGCAGAAGATACGGGTATGGTCAGAGAGATATCCCTTCCAGCCGAAGACGTAATCAAAGAGAATTGTCTCATCCCGTTCAATGGTTTTAAACCCGGCACCCTGGCCGATTAACGGGCTGACCCCCTCACCGCCTGTTGGCGACGCCAGATAACTTGGAACTGCGGCTGCGGGGCCTGAAAGCAAATGGCCATAAAACAGTTCACTTCCCCACAATCGCATTCTGACAATTCCCTGATGTCCAAGGCTTCTCGCGTACCCTTCAAGCTCACCTGCAAGCGTTACCTCACTCTTGCCCACTTCAAGAAATTCGACAACTTTGGCCGCCACCTGGTCCGAATAGCGTGCCGCCTGTCTTATAAAATCCAGTTCGTAGGATGATTTCACCGCCCTGACCAGTCGTATATCAATTGAGATATCAACAATTTCAGTTTGAGGAAAAATTTTTTGATACAGGAAATAGAGATTTACCGGCAAAACGTCAAGCTCCATTCCAAGCCTTACAGGAAGCTGGTATCCGCCTTCAGCCAGGGTTTCCGGAATTTTCTTCGGACTGACAATAGAGCATACCTGCTCCAGTGAGGATTCTGCCTGGGCGCGATCGAATTCTTTGAAGATCATCAGCAGCGGCTCTCCTTCCGCCGGTATATAGAGCCACCCCTGCTGTGACGTTCCTGAGAAATAAAAAAGATCTGTTTTCTGTATAATAAGGCTGCCGGCAATCTCCTTGTCCTGAAGGATCTTCTGGAATTTTTTTATGCGTTCCTGCAACTCACCGGCAGGTGTAGATACATTGTAACCGATCACGGTCGTCCCTCCCTCAGATTTAAGCATCTGCTCAGTGGAGACATCTGCGGTTCAGCAGCCATTCGGCTGAGAGCTAATAATCATAAAAACCTTTACCGCTTTTTCTGCCAAACCACCCTGCTTCCACATATTTTCTTAACAGGGGACAGGGTCGATACTTGGAGTCCTTAAAACCGTCATAAAGCGTCTCCATGATTGCCAGGCAGGTATCGAGTCCGATCAGGTCTGCCAGGGCAAGCGGCCCCATCGGGTGATTCATTCCGAGCCTCATCACCGTGTCTATGTCCTCTGCTTTTCCCACCCCCTGGTAGAGGCAAAAAATTGCTTCATTGATCATCGGCATCAAGATCCTGTTGGCGATAAAACCCGGATAATCGTTTGCTTCTGCTGCAGTTTTCCCGAACTTTTCACAAAGCTGCCAGGTTATATCAAATGTCTCCTGAGATGTGGCAAGGCCGCGAATCACCTCAACCAGCTTCATTATCGGCACCGGGTTCATAAAGTGCATGCCGATTATCTTCTCTGGCCTGTTTGTCTGGGCAGCGATTCTGCCAATGGGAATCGAAGAGGTATTTGTTGAGAGTATCACCTGCTCGGGGCAGGCTGCGTCAAGCTCACGGAAAATATTGAATTTCAACTCTTCCATCTCAACAGCCGCTTCAACGACAAAATCAGCAGCTGCCATATCGGCAAGCGAGGTGGATGTCGTGATGCGTGCCAGTATTGCGCTGCACTCATCTTCTGAGAGCTTTCCTTTGCCAACGGAGCGTTTGAGATTCTTCTCAATAGCGGCCTTACCCCTGGCTGTACACTCTTCGTTGATGTCATTCATTAAGACATCAAGCCCGCTGGCAGCCGCAACCTGGGCAATACCTCCCCCCATCTGTCCGGCGCCAATCACCCCAAACGTTCTGATTTCCATACTGTCTCCCCGGCTCTAAGATAACCGTTATTATCTGTTGAGAACAAGCGCAACGGCCTCACCGCCGCCAAGACACAGGCAGGCCAGTCCTCTTTTCACATCCCGTCGTTGCATTTCGTACAACAGCGTTGTCAGAAGCCGGGCACCACTGGCACCTATCGGGTGACCCATAGCCACGCTGCCGCCGTTGACATTGAGTTTTGAGTGATCAATATCCAGCACTTTGTTAATGGAGACCGATGTGCCGCTGAAGGCTTCATTTATTTCAAAAAGGTCAATATCCGCCAGCGTAATCCCCTCCTTCTTCAGCACTTTCGGAATCGCAAAAATCGGAGCCATCAAACAATATTTCAAATCATACCCATAAGACGCCTGAGCGCCAATCTCTGCCATGACAGGACAACCCAGCTCTTTTGCTTTCTCTTCACTCATGACCACTACAGCCGCCGCACCATCGCTGATAATTGAAGAGTTTCCTGCAGTGCTCACACCACCCTTTCTGAAGGCAGTCGGCATGGCCGCCAGTTTCTCATAGGGTGTTTCGGTAACACATTCATCAGTATTAAAAATTTTGGATTCTCCCCTTCTCTGAGGAATTGACAGGGGTGCAATCTGATCTTTGAAAACACCGGATTCAACAGAAGAAACAGCTCGCCGGTACGACTCTTCTGCAAACCTGTCCTGTTCTTCTCGGGTTACCTCCCAGCGCTCACAGATATGTTCATTGGACATACCCATTGGAAAATCATTGACCACATCCCAGAGTCCATCATGAAGCATGTGATCCTGGATTGTGCCTGGCCCCATACGATGGCCCCACCGGGCTTTTTCCATATAGTAGGGTGCCATGCTCATATTTTCCATACCGCCCGCAACAATTACCTCGGCATCGCCGCACTGGATTGCCTGAGCAGCGAGCATCACGGTTTTCAGGGAAGATCCGCAGACCTTGTTGACGGTAAATGCCTCAACCTCCTGGGGCAGATCAGCCTTTATGGCCGCCTGTTTTGCAGGGTTCTGTCCATAACCACAGGGCAGCACCATTCCCATGATGCATTCATCAACTTCCCGCTTACCTATACCCGCACGAACAACCGCCTCTCTGATAACATGTGCTCCAAGATCGGTTGCCCCTGTTTTCGAAAGAGATCCGCCAAAACTTCCAAGTGGTGTTCTCACCGCACTGACAATTACTGCCTTTTTCATGACATTCCCCATCCTTATCTGTTATTCATCGAGACCACAGCGAAAGGCCGCTTTATTTCGTGTACGAAAAAGTATTGTTGACTCCACCAGACAAAACCGACCAAGCGCTCGGTCGCATAGTCCTGATGTTTACCTACCACTCCATTTTTGTCAATCTTTTTTCCACTTATTCGATACCACAGTGATCATCACTGGCAGACATTTCCTAACCAAAAATATCACACCACTATTGTTTTCCTGGCATATATCGTATGTTTACCCGGAAATCGGTATCACCGTGAGAATAATCACAAGTGATGAGAGTAAGGTTATTTTTTACAATATCTCTGCAATTAAATAAAAATTTCCTTTGACAAACATCAGTATTTATTATCTAGTGCCAGAAGGAACCGACCGAGCGCTCGGTTGTGGCGTGGGGTCGGAAATTTGTGAGATCGTCTACAGGCTTTAAAACCAAATAAACATTGCACAGTAAGGAGTCATTATGGGTATGGAAAATCTGTATAAAGAGGTTATGGACCTGAACATGATGGACGACAACGATAACAAGGAAGGAGTTGCCAAGGCGTTCTTCGAAAAGCTTAACAGTATGGAACTACCCGAATACTTCAACTGGGCAGAAGAAATATTTGATGGTCTGCATGTCACTGAACGGGGCGATAAAACGGCTCTTGTCTGGGCTGATCTAACCGGTGATGATAAAAGGAGCTACACCTACAAAGAGTTTGCGGCAAACGGCAATCGCTGCCTGAACACACTCCGCAATGCCGGCGCCGACAAGGGCGACAACATGTATATGATGGTTCCGATTGTACCGGAGACCTGGTTTGCCAGTTATGCCTGTATAAAAGGCGGCCTCGTGGCTGTGCCGACGGCAACAACCATGACCCTTCGCGAAATGGAGTTCAGATTTGAAACCTATCCACCGAACTGTATTATCGCCGACGAAAGCTATACCGACATAATCGACGAAGCACTCCAGAAAACCAACAAGCAGCCAAAGATAAAGCTGGTCAGGGGTTCTAAAGCTGGCTGGATAAGCTACTCTGAGCTTGAAAATCAATCGCCGGAGGCCGCTGGAGCCAAGACCAGATCAAGTGATATGCTCTTCTGTTTCTTTACCTCCGGGACAACCGGGCTGCCAAAACGGGTCGGACACACCGCCGCGTCATATCCGATTGGTCACCTGTCCACATCGGTCATGGCCGGTGTTCGCACCGATGATATTCATCACAACCTCGGCGCTCCTGGCTGGGCGAAATGGGCCTGGAGTTCCTTTTTTGCTCCACTCAATGTCGGGGCAACTGCATCAGGCTTCCATTTCACCGTACTGGACGGTATGAAATATCTGGATGCTGTTATTTCCAATAAAATATCGGTATTCTGTGCTCCCCCTACCGCCTGGAGAATGTTTATTAACCAGGATACCTCACAGTTTGATTTCTCAGGGCTACGGACATCAATCGGTGCCGGAGAACCACTGAATCCGGAAGTAATCTCCCAATGGAAAAGACTGACCGGCACCGAAATCAGAGATTTTTACGGTCAGACCGAATCAACGGCAATGATCGGCAATGCCCCATGGATGAAAGGGAAAATGCGTAGCGGCTCGTTTGGACGTCCATCTTTTATGTATGATGTCGCACTGGTCGATGATGACGGTAAAGAACTCACAGAGCCAAATGAACCAGGCCATATAGTCGTCAGGCTTGATCGCTGGCGCTCCATTGGTTTATTCACTGAATACATCGGTAATCCTGAGAAAATGGCAGGCGTCTTCATCGATAATTACTATTATACCGGTGACCGTGCATCCATTGATGAAGACGGGTACTGGTGGTTTGTCGGCAGAAGTGACGACGTGATCAAATCATCTGATTTTCGCATCGGTCCTTTCGAGGTTGAAAGTGCACTGATGGAGCATGAAGCAGTTGCCGAGACAGCTGTTGTCGGTGTCCCTGATGAGAAGCGGCATCAGCTGGTAAAAGCCTTTGTTATTCTTAAACAGGGACATAAGCCGTCCCGGGAGCTGGCGCTTGACCTGTTCAAGCACAACATAAATATCCTGGCAAAATTTAAAATTCCTCGGATCATTGAATTTGTACCCGAGGTTCCCAAGACCTTGAGTGGAAAGATCAGACGTGTTGAACTCAGGGAACAGGAAATAGAGCGAATGAAGCAAAGTGAAACCACTCAGAGTGAAGAATATTTTTACTGGAATTTCCCTGAACTGAGTTCGAAGAATTAAACCAGTCCAGGACCGCAGGGGCAGGCGATGCTCCTTCTGTTCTGGGCAAGACAGAAAAGATTAGATTAACTTCTCTCGGAGCAGCCTTATGAATTTTGAATTGAACGAGGAACAAAACCTCATTCGTGAAATGGTCCGCAATTTTGCTGAAACCGAGATCGCCCCATCTGCCCGTGAACGTGATGAGGAAGAGCGGTTTGACCGGGTCCTGATGTTTGACAAGCTGGCCGAACTTGGCCTCACCGGCATTGTCTTTCCGGAAAAATACGGTGGTGGTGATGCCGACTATATCAGTTACGCAATAGCTGTCGAGGAGCTCTCAAGAGTCTGTGCCTCAACGGGTGTGACCCTTTCAGCACATTTGTCTCTTGGTGCCAATCCAATCTATTTATTCGGAACAGAAGATCAAAAAGAACAGTTTCTCGTGCCGCTTGCCCGGGGTAAAAAATTAGGAGCATTCGGCCTGACAGAACCCTCTGCAGGTTCTGATGCGGGAGGCACCAAGACCACCGCCATCAGGGACGGAGATGAGTGGATTCTTAATGGGACTAAAATCTTTATAACCAACGCAGGAGAGGCTGAAACATACGTGGTATTGGCCCGAACGGACAAAGATGCCCAGAAACATCACGGCATCAGCGCCTTCATCCTGGAGAAAGGAACTCCGGGATTTTCTTTTGGTAAAAAAGAACAGAAACTAGGTATCCGCTCTTCTCCTACGGTTGAACTGGTATTTGAAAATTGTCGAATACCTGTTACAAATATACTAGGTGAAGAAGGAAGCGGTTTCAAGATTGCCATGAAAACCCTGGATGGCGGCAGGATCGGTATCGCTGCCCAGGCGCTGGGTATTGCCCAGGGTGCCCTTGATGAAGCAGTCGCCTATGCAAAAGAAAGAAAGCAGTTCAATACGCCGATAGCAAACTTTCAGGGCGTCCAGTTTCAGCTCGCAGATATGGCAACCCAGGTTGAGGCCTCCAGGCTGATGGTCTATATGGCAGCCTACAGAGCAAGTGCAGGGCTCTCATACTCACAGAGTTCAGCAATGGCAAAGCTAATGGCCAGCGAGACTGCCATGAAAGTCACAACCCAGGCCGTGCAGATCCTGGGCGGCTATGGATATACCCGTGAATTTCCGGTTGAACGGATGATGCGCGATGCAAAAATAACTGAAATCTACGAAGGAACAAGTGAAATCCAACGGCTGGTTATCGGCAGTGCCCTGACCCGATAGTCAATAGCGAGGAAGGCATTACAATTTGAGGTTAATCATGAAGATTCTTGTATGTATTAAACAGGTTCCGGATATGGAATCAAAATTCAAAATTGACTCGGCGGGGACCTGGTACGATCATGCCGATCTCGCCTGGCGAATGAACGAGTATGACGAATACGGGGTCGAGCAGGCTGTCCGGGTAAAAGAACAGTCAGGCGAGGCGGACCTGACGGTACTCTGCATCGGCCCGGAGAAAGTCAAAGAGACCATGAAGAAAGCCCTGGCAATGGGCTGCGACAGGGGCGTTCACGTGGCCGAAGACAACCTGTCATCGCGGGAGCCTTATGAAATTGCTGCCATTATTGCTGAATTTGCCTCGGACAAGGGATTTGATCTGATCTTCACCGGAATGCAATCTCAAGATCGTGGCAGTGCCCAGGTTGGCGTCTTGGTTGCAGAAATGCTTTCAATACCATCTGTCTCGACCATCGTTGAATTTGACTACGCCGACGGCACCGTCAAAGCAAAGCGTGAGCTGGAGGGTGGAATCAGAGCGCTGGTAGGTGTTAAGACACCAGCGCTTTTCACCTGTCAGCTTGGGCTTAACACCCCGCGTTACCCAACGCTGCCAAACATCATGAAGGCAAAGAGAAAAGAACTGATTTCTATCCCTGCCGAGGATCTGCTCAAAATAGAACCGAGGCAGCAGACCGAGAAAATTTATTTTCCGGTGAAAAAAGGCGGCGGACTGGTACTGGAGGGAGATGCTTCAGACCTCGCGGATAAAGTCATCCAGATTTTAAAAGAAAAAACCGGCGTTCTCGCCTGACACCAGACGAGGTGGAATCATGAAAGTATTATTAGTTGCAGAATTTCGTAACGGCAGCCTCCTGGGATCCAACAATGAGCTTGTCGCATTCGCACAGAAAATCGGAGCCGAAAGCAGTATGTTTTTAGTGGGCGATGCCAATACGCTGCCTCTTTTTGATGGAACACTCTATCTTGCAGACGCTTCAACGTATGGCGAGTTTAATCCGGATACCCATAAACAGCTTCTGTTGTCGGTGATCGAGACCGTCAAACCTGACATGGTTGTTTTCAGCCACTCTTCGTATGGCTGGGATCTTGCTCCCCGTATTGCCTTTGGGCTGAAAGCAGCCCAGGTATCAGAGGTTGTCGATGTAGTTGACGGTCTTCCTGTCGTGCCCGTATGCAACAGTAAACTGCGACGACAGGTTCAGTCCAGAACTGAAGTAACCGTCGTTACACTGCAGGCAGGCGCATTCGGAACAGCTGAGGAACCGTCCGGTACCCCGACTGTTGAGACCGTGACAACCGAGGTCGCCAGCAGTTTCTCGTTTGGAGGATACCAAGAGGCTGAGCAGGGTGGTGTGGACCTCAGTAAGTCGGATGTGATTGTCAGTGGTGGCCGCGGTATCGGGCAGGCTGATAATATAGCCATGATCGAAGCTCTGGCCAAATCACTTGGCGGAGATTATGGCGCAAGCCGCCCGGTTGTTGATGCAGAATGGGCCGAGCATAACCGCCAGGTCGGAACGACCGGACAAACCGTCTCCCCAAAACTTTACATCGCCTGCGGTATTTCAGGGGCGATCCAGCATCTTGCCGGCATGAAAAAGTCTGAATTTGTCGTAGCAATCAATACGGACAAGGATGCTCCTATTGGTGAAGTGGCTGATGTCCTGGTTGTCGCTGATCTGAAGCAGTTTGTACCCGTTTTAACAGACAAAATTAACAATCTGTAGCGTCTACCTTTGTCATGGCGCACCCTTGTCAAGGGTGTGCCATGGCAAGTGCAACAGTATTTTGTAAGGCATGTTCTGTTTTTTTAACGGTGAACGGGTGGTCGTACAATTTTATTCTGTTCTTAGTCGTTTTGACCAGTCTCCTCATTGATATTTTTAATCGTTGAAATAAACCATTAAACCTCAGACACCAGAGCAGGATCAATGATCACATCAGACACCAAAGAAGTCGCGACCCAAATTAAAAATAAAGATCTGGTAATCGAGCGCAGACGGCAGATCGTCGATGCTGCGGTGAAATTATTTATCCAGCATGGGTATCATAAAACAACAACCCGCGTCCTCGCCAAAGCTACCGGTTTATCCATTGGCTCCATGTATGAATACATCTCAACCAAAGACGACATCCTCTACCTGGTCTGTATAGCCATTCATGCAGAAGTTGAATCTGGTGTAAAGCAGGCACTTGCCAAATCACTTGAAGGGCCCGATGCGCTTGCAGAGGTTATTCGGGAATACTTTCTTGTCTGCGACAGGATGAGCGACCACGTACTGCTCATGTATCAGGCAACCCATTTTCTGCCGGTTAAATGGCAGAAAAAAGTTCTGGAGGCCGAGCTCAGGATTACCGATATCTTTATCAAAGCCATTTACGAACTCAAAGACAGAGGAGCTCTGCCGGAACTGGACGAAGCGACCATCAACCTGATGGGCCATAATATCTCAGTCCTTGGCCACACCTGGACGTTCAGACGGTGGTATTTTGCAAAAAACTTTAGTGTAGATCAGTACATTGAACAGCAGACCAATTTCATCATGAGATCTCTGGCTGAAAAATCGAGCTGATTTTCTGTGTCTTTCCTTGCTGGTTTTCTTTAGTGCGGGGACATAGAGGCAACACAATTCGGCATATCTTTTCTCCCTGATCCTCCGTCTGCAATAAAAAATAAACGCTGGCTATACCAGGTAATTCCTAGATAAACCTGATTGAAAGAGGAATATGATCATGAACGCACCAATTGCTGTCTACAAACCGCACCATAATGTCAGAATAATCACCGCCACATCACTGTTTGACGGCCACGACGCCTCAACCAACATCATGCGAAGAATACTCCAGGACAGTGGTGTCGAGGTTATCCATCTGGCCCATAATCGATCGGTCCAGGAATTGGTTAAGACTGCCATCGAAGAGGATGCCCAGGGTATTGCCATGTCCAGTTACCAGGGTGGGCACATGGAAGCATTCAAATACATGATTGATCTTCTCAGGGAAAATGACGCTTCCCACATCAAGGTTTTTGGTGGCGGTGGCGGAGTGATTGTCGCTGATGAGATAAAAGAGCTTGAAGAATACGGGGTTACAAAAATATACTCACCTGAAGACGGAACCAACATGGGCCTTCAGGGTATGGCCAACCACATGATCGAATGCATGGATTTTTCCACCCTTGCCTTTCACGAGCTTCAGGCCGAAAAGCTGAGCAAAGATAACAAGAAAGAACTTGCCGGTTTTATCACTGCCGTCCAGCATGCCAGAGCAATCGATCCGGCAAAGCTTGCCGGGCTTCTATCTCTGATAAAGCCAATGGCTGAGCAACACAATCCGCCGGTTATCGGGATTACCGGAACAGGTGGTGCCGGTAAATCATCATTGACAGATGAGATCATTGTTCGTTTCCTGAACGACAACAGAGATATGTCCATAGCCGTTATCTGCTGCGACCCGTCACGAAGAAAAACTGGCGGTGCACTGCTTGGTGACCGTATCCGCATGAACTCCATTTCCAACTTTCCCTCCGTATACATGCGCAGCCTGGCAACCCGCGATTCTGCCAATGAAGTCTCGGAGGCACTTCCTGAGGCAATTCAGGCTTCAAAAGCAGCGGGGTTTGACCTGATTATCGCCGAGACTGCTGGAATTGGCCAGGGAGACTCCAGGATCACTGATCTCGCAGACATCTCCATCTATGTGATGACGAGTGAGTATGGAGCGCCCTCCCAGCTTGAGAAAATTGATATGCTTGACTACGCCGATATCATTGTTGTCAACAAGTTTGAGAAAAAGGGCAGCGATGATGCTATCAGAGATATTCGTAAGCAGGTGCAGAGAAACAGAAAAGGATGGGAAACCTCCCCGGAGGATTTTCCGGTCTTTGGCACCATCGCCTCCAAGTTTAATGACGATGGCGTCACCGCACTTTACCATGGTATTCTTGATCAGTTGAATATGCATACTGCCCTTAAACTGAGCTCAGAGCAACCTAAACCGGAACTGAAGGTATCATCATCTAAAGATATCGTTATTCCGATAGATCGACTCAGATACTTATCAGAAATTTCTGAAACCATACGAAGCTACCACACAAAAACGGATCAACAGGCTGAAGCTGTTCGATCCGTGTGGCACCTGGATCAGAGTATCAATCTGCTGTCCCTGGCGGAAAGCAGCGACGCCAATGGCGCTGTGGCCATAATCGGCAAGGAAAAAGAGACACGGGCGCTCGCTGTTGAAAAAGAGACAGAAGAGCTGGTATCAAGCTGGGACGCTGTCAGAGACGCCTATTCACAGGACGAGTTAATTTTTGAAATCCGGGGCCGTGAAATACGCGTTCCCCTTCATACGGTCTCACTATCACACTCGAGAATACCGAAAATATCATTACCAAAATTCACCGACCCTGGAGAAATATACAGATGGAGACGTAGAGAGAACCTGCCCGGTTCCTTTCCATATACCGGAGGAGTGTTTCCGCTCAAACGGACAGAGGAGGATCCCACCAGGATGTTCGCAGGAGAAGGTGGTCCGGCACAGACCAACCGGCGATTCAAAATGCTCTCGGAGAATTATGAGGCGAAACGTCTTTCCACCGCATTCGATTCTGTTACACTCTATGGCTGGGACCCCGCAGAACGCCCTGACATCTATGGAAAGGTGGGTACTTCAGGGGTAAGCATATGTACGCTCGATGATGTCAAGATGCTCTATGACGGTTTTGATCTGTGCTCACCCACCACCTCTGTATCGATGACCATAAACGGGCCGGCTCCGATCATTCTGGCTATGTTCATGAATACCGTCATTGACCAGCAGATTGACAAATTCACAGCTGACAAGGGACGAGCCCCTGATGAAACTGAGGCCGCAGAGATTAAGAAACTGGTTCTCACCCATGTCAGGGGAACCGTGCAGGCCGATATTCTCAAAGAAGACCAGGGACAGAATACCTGTATTTTCTCCATTGAATTTGCATTGAAAATGATGGGAGATATTCAGGAATTTTTTATCAACAATGACGTCAGGAATTTTTATTCGGTCAGCGTCTCAGGCTACCATATAGCAGAAGCCGGGGCAAACCCGATTACCCAACTGGCTCTCACCCTCTCCAATGGCTTCACCTATGTTGAGTATTACCTGGCGCGGGGGATGGATATCAATGATATTGCGCCTAATCTTTCATTCTTCTTCTCCAATGGTATGGATCCGGAATTTACCGTCATTGGTCGCGTTGCAAGACGTATTTGGTCGATTGCAATGAGGGAACGATATGGTGCATCAACCACTTCTCAGCGATTGAAATATCATATTCAGACCTCCGGCAGGTCGCTTCACAGCCAGGAAATCCAGTTTAATGACATACGGACGAGCCTGCAGGCACTCTGCGCCATTTACGATAACTGCAACAGCCTGCATACCAACGCTTATGACGAGGCGATCACCACCCCAAGTTCAGAATCGGTTCGACGGGCTCTGGCCATTCAGCTCATTATCAACAGGGAATGGGGGCTGGCCAAAAATGAAAATATGAACCAAGGCAGTTTCATTGTTGAAGAATTGACCGATCTGGTTGAAGAGGCGGTTCTCTTAGAATTTGACCGGATCACCGATCGGGGCGGTGTTCTCGGAGCCATGGAAACCGGTTACCAGCGAAGTAAAATTCAAGAGGAATCGATGTACTATGAAGGCTTGAAACACTCGGGCGAATACCCTATCGTCGGAGTCAATACCTTCCGTAACCCGGCTGCCAATTTTGATGAAGAAAATGCAACGCTTGAGTTGGCCCGCGCTTCAGACGATGACAAAAATGAACAATTAAAAAGGCTTGAAAATTTTAAAGCGGCCCACAAAGGGCAGGCACCAGAGGCACTCGAAGCGTTGAAGCAGGCTGCCCTGAACGGCGACAATATCTTTGAGCAGCTCATTGAAACGGTGATACATTGCAGCCTCGGACAGATTACAAATGCACTCTACGAGGTTGGGGGACAATACAGAAGAAACATGTAGTAAACCCTTTTGACGGTATAGAGGTGCCCAGATGACCATTACACTTGGATTTGATGTATACGGAACCTTAATCGATACCGCAGGTATCACCGAGGCCTTAAAAAAACATACTGGTGAGAACGCTGCAGCGTTCTCCTCTCTCTGGCGGGACAAGCAGCTCGAGTACTCTTTCAGGAGAGGACTCATGCAAAACTATCAGCATTTTGCCATCTGCACCAGAAATGGACTAGACTATGTCTGCAATGTCATGGGATATGACATTTCATCAGAAGACAGGGACGAATTGATGGCCCAATACCGTATTCTGCCAGCCTTCCCGGACGTGCGGGAAGCACTGCCCAGACTGCAGCAGGGTGATTTCAGACTCTTTGCTTTCTCCAACGGCAGAAAGTCTGACGTCTGCGACTTACTGGACAATAGCGGAATCAGCTCCTATTTTTCTGATGTGGTAAGTACAGATGAGATAAAGAGCTTCAAGCCCAACCCGGCCGTCTATGCTCATTTTCTCCGACGCACCGGTGCCACAGGTAAAGAAGCGTGGCTGATATCAGGTAATCCGTTTGATGTAATCGGAGCCATATCAAGCGGGATGCGTGGAGCATGGGTAAAACGCTCGGAACGTGCCTGCTTTGATCCCTGGGAAATACAACCAACAACTACGGTCTCAGATATCGGTGAGCTTAAAGATGAGATCGAGGCTCAAGAACGATAATCGAAGAGAGGAACAACCATAATAAGCTACCGGAGACATATCCATGGTCCGACTTGAACAATATGGGGAGCAAGAACGAGATCATCTCCTGAATCTGCCCTGCCCCACCTATGATACATCACCATTTGTCACAGGGGTAGCGGTTAACAAAAGCCGGGTGGCACTTATCTCAACGGCAGGCCTGCATAAGGTTTCAGATCGTCCGTTTGGTGTCGGAGAATCCGGTTATCGGCTGATACCGAAGAATAGTCAGACAAATGATCTGGTCATGAGCCATATTTCAACCAATTTCGACCGTACCGGTTTTCAACTTGATCTCAATACTGTCTTTCCACTGGATCGATTGAATGAAATGGCTGAAGCTGGAACAATAGGAAGCGTTGCCGAATACCACTACTCTTTTATGGGGGCTACCGATCCGGTCCAGATGGAGCAGGAGGCCCGCAATCTAGCCTCGATCTTAAAAAAAGACCATGTTGATGCCGTCCTCCTGGTACCGGTCTGACCAAACTGTACGCGCGCCGTAGGCGGGCTTGCACATTACATTGAGTCTGAAGGCATCGCCACAACCCAGATCAGCCTAATCCGAGAGCATACGCTGATCATACAGCCCCCCCGAGCCCTCTGGGTTACGTTCCCTCTTGGGCGTCCACTTGGAAATCCCGGAGATCGGAATTTCCAGACAGCGGTCCTGGGGGAAACACTCTCCCTGCTTGAGTATCCGGTCGGTCCGGTCCTTGTGGATTACCCCGTTGACGCCGATAAGAGTTCTGATACATCTGAACCGCTGGCCTGTCCCGTCAATTTTCAGACACGTCGGGATTCGGGGTCAACCACAGACACTATCCTTGAGGGGTTGCAGGGGGAGCTTTCCACCATGCAAATCTGGTATGATCTGGCATGCGAGAAATCAGCCCGCACTGCAGCGGGGATAAGTGGTCTTGCTGTCCAGCAGATCAAAGATCTATTTACAAATTTTATCAGCGGTAAAATAGACACAGAGGATAGTAACGGCCAGAAGATTTCCGACCTGCTGAGGCTCGCTTCCGAGGACCTGAAAGCATACTATTTCAAGGCTGTTTCTGCTCAGCCAGGACAATCGACAGATGTTACCGTCCTGGCCGACTGGTTTTGGGGTGATACCTATGCTGCCCTCTGCATTAACGAGGTGAGAAAGATTTGTCTGACCCGGGAGGCCAATGATATGATGCTTGCTGGAAAATTATTGCTCATTCCCCGGAATCAAATGCACCGTTTTGAGGAGTGATTCAAACAGCGGCGTGGAAAAGCGGGCTGTCCCGGCTTGTTCTCTATCGAGGCGAACGTATCGGATCAAACAGGTATTCCAGTCCGTTTACCTTGACTTCATATACAATCCTGAGCATTTCACCGAGCTTTCCGCGGGGAAACCCCTGTTGTGAAAACCAGACCACATATGGTTCAGGCAGATCGATCAGCAGCCGCCCCGCATACTTGCCAAACGGCATCTTCATCCGGGCAAGCTCGATGAGTTGCTGCGCTTCCAGGGTATCCATATTGCTCATAGCATCCCCTCATTCCAACTGCTTGCGAGCCGCTATCTTGGCGTTTATCATTTCCTTGTGAGTCAAACGAAGCAAATTTGCAAGTTTATGGGCAAAATGGTCCTCGTGCTCTTCAAGACGGCCATCGGTATGGATCACCGCCCAGACTGACTCCATCGCCGCAATCTTTTCTTCCTTGCTGTAATTATTATTCATATAACGGGTAAAACGAAATAAATCGATTGCATCATCACGTTCTTTGTACCCAGCTTCAATCAGCGATTCGATATCCTGCCTTGCAACACCAAACCTGTCGGTAAGGGTTGCAATAACATGATCCATCTCATCAGCCGAACACTCTCCGTCAACATGTGCAGCTTCAAGAAGCAGGACACAGAGTGCAACCTGCGCATCCTGCTCGCTGGCACCGGATATTTTTTTATCTCCCCCCTTGTTCCCCATAATTTTTTTTATCAGATCAAGCATATTTGTCTCCATACCTATTTCTTCCCGTAAAGGATGAAATAATTAGTTATTTTCAGTTTTAGTGCCTTACTCCTGAAAACCTGTCATAAAAATCAAGAAATCATTAGAGAAGTTTGAAATCAGAAACGGGGAGTCTCCACCAAGGCACGTATCCAGTGACTCTAAAAAGTTTTCCGACGTGTCGGGTTAATTCTTCTATTGACGATAATAAGACCCGCGGCAATCAACAACACCGAGGCGATCAGGTTATAGGTTAACGGCTCATTCAGTATCAAAACACCAAGAACCACTCCCGAAACCGGCATAATGTAGACGAATGAGTGAAGTGAGGTAGCACCATACTTTCTGATCAGTGTATTCCAGGCAACCATGCCAAATGAGGCGGTAACAAATATCTGATACAACATTGCCTTGATGATAGTCGTGTCGATTTTGCTCACCATCGAATCATCAAAAATGAATCCGCAACCCAGGAACAGAAGTGAAGACATCATCATCGGGTATAAGGTGATTTGGATGGGGTCATATTCGGAAATTATACGCTTTGTGTATGTAGCATTGCAACTCCAGACTCCTACAGCCAGTAGGACCAGTAAATCGCCGGTAACCATCTCAGCTGTAAACCTGGCACTATCAAAAAACAATAAGAATACACCAAAAAAACCGAGAATGAGCCCAAGAAATTTCTTTAGGACAATGACCTCTCCAGGGATAAAAAAATGCGCCAGAAGCATCACGCCAAATGGAAGGACATTGGCAATCAGCGTTCCATGAGAGGCGGTTGTTTTATTCAGACCTGCATAAAATAAGGAGAGCTGGACAAAAAATATCAGGGCGAGAAAAAAGAGTTGGCGACGTTGTGATTTTCTGACAGCCAGCGATTTGCCGGCAAACCGGGCCCAGAGAAAAATGGTTAGTGCTGCAATGCAGAACCTCACACCTGCAGAGGTAAAAACCCCCAGACCGGTAAAACTGATTTTAACAGCAACCGCATTGGCACCAAACAGAATACACAGAAATATGGTGAAGAGAGATGCGTTGGCGGGCAGCCCGCTGGTATCTGTGCTCTGAAATGAATCCTGGTTATTTTTATTCAACGAGCTGCCTTATTCCTCATGTGACCTGGTAGCTGCCTGCAATAATCACAACATAATCATATACTAAAGAAGGATATCTACCCATCACAAAAGTTCAATTTCCTGACCATACTCCATAACGACGGCCTTCTTGCCGATTGCTTCAACTTTTGCTTTGAACTCCTCCGGGTCAGCCTCGATTACCGGAAAGGTATTGTAGTGCATGGGTATTGCAACAGACGGATCTGCCAGTTCAATAGCTTTAACCGCATCGGTGATCCCCATGGTAAAATTGTCGCCGATGGGAAGGAGCATATAGTCCAAAGTGTTCATTTCTCCCACCAGTTTCATGTCGTAAAACAGGCCGGTATCTCCGGTATGATACACTGTTTTTCCATCGATAGTGAGTACAACACCAGCCGGTTCGCCTCCATAGGTGTTGTCAGGCGTCATTGATCCATGATGAGCAATGGTAAACTTAAGCCTACCAAAATCAAAGGTATATGATCCCCCTATATGCATGTTATGAGCCCTGAATCCCTTGGAAATACAATAGTTGGCCAGTTCATTCACACAGATAAACAATGGATCTGTCCTCTCGGCAATTTTGAAGGAATCCCCAACATGATCGCTATGGGCATGGGTCAGAATAATGAAATCGGCTGAGACATCAGCCGATTTTACTGGTGACGTCGGGTTGTCATCGAGGAAAGGATCGATTAGCAGCGTATAACCGCCATCCGTTGTAATCTGGAAAGAAGAATGAGAAAAATATTTTAGTTTCATACCCACCTCCGAATTCTCTGCCCGCCATTTTAGCAGCAGGCCGTTAAAATAATTATTCCAGACACGGATCAATCAGTCCGGGGGACATTCACCCTGCTATCAGTAGCAACAATTCTTACAGTAATCAATCGGTATATTACGTGCCCAATTCCTTTGACGACAACTTGTCAAAGATCAAATTATACCGTACGGTAAATAAGCATTGATCAGTCTCCGATCCACTCAGACAAAGACCAGATGATGGATACATACGATAGTTTCAAAGCACTTAAAGAAGATGAGACCAACTATCATATTAAGTGGAAAGACCGCAACGCTCAGATTACAATCCTTGCACCGCATGGCGGAAATATTGAGCCGCACACCTCAGAAATAGCCGAACTGGTCGCCGCAGACAGATACAATCTGTACTGTTTTAACGGGCTCAGACGAAACAACAACCACATTCTGCACATTACCAGTCATAACTATGACGAAGAGCAGGCCCTGGCCCTTGTCCGATCATCTGCTTTTGTTATTGCCATACACGGCTGCACTCAAAGAGATGAAATGGTATTTATCGGCGGCCTGTACGATGAACTGAAACAGCACATCGCTGCAGCCTTGGGCCGTGCAGAAATTCCCTCTATTATCTGTGAGAAGACATCTCGTTATGGCGGTCAAAGACCTGACAATATCTGCAATAGAGGGATTACCGGTAAGGGAGTCCAGTTGGAAATTTCCAGGCCATTACGCAATTCGCCAAAGGGTTGGGACAAAATTGCCGCGGCAATACATGAAGCGCTGGCCACTGTTTATCCTGATTGATATAAGCGTCTTCCCACCAGGCAATTTCCATATCGATCATCTCTTTTGCTCTTTCAAGGGCCCGGTTCTCATTCTCACCTCCCATTGAAACATGCTGGGTATACCCCGATGGGCTGGGGATATCAATAATTGATGTTCTGCTCAAATTCTCTCAGACGTTTATGGATAGAACGAAGTTCGGTAATCGTTGTCCAGTTTGAGATAAATATCGAAAATGACTCCCGAACTTTACTGAAGGCATTTGAAACCTGGACAAGCACACCAAGTGTGATCAATCCAGTGAACAGTCCCGGGCCCATGATCAGATAGGGGACGATTATCATCAGTTGCTCGAAGGAATTTACCCATATGTCAAAATAACCATAATGCATGAAGAGACGATGATAATTATATTTTAAGCCGATAAAGAGCTCAACAATAGACTCCGTTTTCCCGTAATTGATTTTATCGTCCTCTGCATAGACAAGCTCTTTTCTAAACGCAGCTTCCACCTTCTGATTGTTGTATTCCAGTCCGGGGAGCTTGATGCCCACAAACCAGGATATTAACAGGCCACCGAGAGAGACAAGCAATGCCACCCAGACCAGGCTGCCCGGAATTTCTCTAATACGGGGCAGATCAACGCCTGAACTCAGTTCCCACAATATCGGCAGGAAGGCGATCAGAGTAAGAAGTGCCCTGATCACCTGCAGGCCAAGACTCTCAAAAATACGGGCAAAACGGTATATATCCTCCTGAATACGCTGACTTGCCCCCTCTACTTCCTCATCAACCGTCTGCCATTTCTCGACATAGGAAAATGTCAATGCCTCCCGCCACCTGAACGCATAAATTCTGGTAAAATAGGCAGTTACTGTCGCTATCAGGACATACGGCATGGCAATATGGACAAACTTTACCATCTCAGCCCAGAACTCGGAAATCTCATGTTCCGTCGCCTTTTGTAATATATTGTAGAATCCCCCATACCAGGCGTTCATTTTTACCGTCAACTCCACCTGTATAAATAGGGATGCCAGCAGTATCAAACCGCCGCCATAAGCCCACAAAAACCATTTTCTACTTTTGAAAAAAGAGCGAAACATACCTATGAACCTTTATTTATTGATACCAGATCCTTACAATCCAGTAGTTGAGAGAGGCCCCACCAGTAATCAGGAGGTACAATTGAATACAATTAACGTCGGTGAGTACGATCTTGAAATCATTTGATCAACGAACCGAGATCTCAAATTCCAGAGGTTTCAGGATATGTTTTTTGACCACGCACTGGTCCATTGCTCCCATAATCGCTCCCCGTATTTCTCAGGAAATCTTTCGGGCAGGGTAGAGTCAATCACCATTTTGGGATAGCGTTTCAACTCTTTATCCCAGTCACAGGTCATTTTAAGGCTCATCCCGGTTGTATCGATATTTCTGGCCCGACAGAACTTTACGGCAAAAAAACCAGCGCAGGTTGCAATTGAAGATGTAAAGAGCTCGAACGGCGCTGGGCCGCTGTTATCGCCACCTGACGTTTCAGATTGGTCTGTGGAGAGAACAAATCCTCTAATTTTTGCTTCAACGGCAACGTTCCCCGGAAACTCACTTCAATTTCAACTGCCATATTTCCTGCGCTCCTTTTGCAACTGGGTCAAATCTATTTTATACTCGAAAGCTGATCCTTTATTGCTTTCCCGTCAAAGCCATCGGGATCAAAGTCCCCAATCATTGGCAGGTTGAGACTCAACCGATTATTGGCCGCACCCGCTTCAGCATCGTTCAGGAGTATCTGATATTGATGGATATCACCAACTTCTGTCGGTGGACATGCCCGTTCTCCGCCAAGCAGAACAGGAGCATCTTGTCCCAGCCCGTTTCTGATTGTCTGCTCCAGGGTAATCTCCAGTTCCCACCCCTCGCCACCATCATAGAGATAGGTAAAGAGGAACTGCATGCCTTCTTCCAGCTGATGAAGTTCAAAATTATTTTCATCATATCGCGGTTCCTTTTTCATATCCTTGATGCCGAAACCTGACTGGTAGAAAATTTTTCCGACCAGAAACTGATGCGTATCGCTGTCATCCCATCCCATACAGACCTGAATCACCTTGTGTAAGAGGGCCAGAGTCATGTTTCCAGGCACCTGAATGGTACGCCAGATAAGCGGGTCAGAGAATGCCACGGCAAGCTTCAATTGATACCCTGGTATCGGATCCTCAATTGATCGCTGTTGTTTGTTCATTCGATATTTTTGAGTAAAATCGCCCTTGAGCACCTTGGCCATAACCTCCACCTCCGGTAAACCTTTAACAGCGTACCAAACACCGGCAGCATCATTTTGTATCAAGTTTTTTGGCTATGCCTACAGGTAACCATTAATTGTCATTATTCCAGTGTGGTTGTTAATCAAAAAAATTAGTAAACGTTTCAACCGGTTCACGGGACGTTCGATAATTGTTTACCTTGGCAGCAGTATCTTCATAGCCGAGCGCCATACCACAGATAAGGATTGAATCCTCTGGATATTCCAAAACATCTTTTACAATTTTCGGATACTCCGCAAGGGCGGCTTGTGGACAGGTGGCAAGGCCTTCTCCTATTGCAGCAAGCATTACCGATTGCAGAAACATCCCATAATCCATGTATGTACCTGCTTCCATCCCCGGGTCCATGAAAAAATAGAGCATAACCGGAGCATCAAAGGCCCGGTAGTTTGCAACCCACTGCTCCAGTCGCCGCTCTTTTTCCTGACGCTTTATCCCCAGGGCCTCATAGAGCTGCAGCCCACACTGAAAACGCCGTGTCTTGTATGGTTCAATCCATTTCACCGGATAATACTGATAGTCCATCTGCGGCTTTTCACCGCTCCTGAAAGCGTCTTCAATCATTTTCTGCAAGACTTCTTTTTTATCACCCATGACCACAGCGACCTGCCAAGGCTGTGTATTAACACCGGATGGAGAGTACCTGGCGCTATCCAGGATCCTGGTGACAGTCTCCCTGCTGACCGGACTATCAAGAAATGCGCGCACAGACTTTCGTGCAGCCAAGGCATCATGAACATTCATAGGGGCTCCTTTGCTAAAATTTAGATAATCATCTAACCCGACAAGTCGGAAAACTTTTTAGAGTCTCTGGATAAGTGGTTTGGCGGAGACTCCCAGTTTCTGATTTATACGTCTCTGATGATTTCTTGTTTTTTATGATAGGTTTTCAGGAATAACGCACTAAAAAAAGATCTCGTTATGACCAACCAGGCTTAGACGTTTGCGTAGTCGATTCACCTGACCGAATATCTTTTCATACAGCTCTTTTTCCATGTGAGTAAGCTCATTAATATTGACATGGTTATCGGGTGGCTCACCGCGGTTAATCATGCTCACCTGGTGCCTGAATCGCAGTTGCATCAAATAATTGTATGCCTCGACGATTTCTTCATGAGTCACCTTATTCAAGACATTTTTTTCAAAAAGGATATCAATTCTCTGTAAGGTATTGGTACTCTCAATGGAATAATTTACCGCATAAATTCGTGCAAAACCAACAATCTGAGCCATAGCGTGCTTGATATTGAAGGTATTGGGATGGTCACCGCCTGACTCCACAGCGATTTTGCCGAAAAAATCGATCGGCACCTTGAATAGCAGCGAATTCTGAGCGAGCTGGTAAAGGAATGCAGCCTTATTTTCGGCTCTACTGCTGATATGTTCCCTCAGCTCATCAACAAAACGATCGTCTCCATACAGACAACGAAAATCAAAAAAGATACTTACTTCCATCAAATCTTCCGGGCTTGACTCCGTAATCCAGCGAGTGAAGTATTGCTTCCATTGAGAAATGGGTTGGCACCACTCAGGGTTCATAGCCATTACATTACCGGTGCAAAAATCGTAGCCAACCTGGTCAAGCCAGGTGCAAACGGTTGTGCTGAACTTCTGAAAATAAGCATGAACGGACGTGCTTTCACCTTCTCCGACATCTTCGAAAATGAGCGCGTTGTCCTGATCGGTAACCAGCGTCTGCTCACCGCGTCCCTCACTTCCAAGACTGATGAATGCAAAACGGACGGGCGGCTCTCCAGCCTGTTCGATAGCAAAATCTATCAAACGGCCCAGGATTGTATCTGATACGGTCGTAATAATACGGGTTATATTTTTTGCATGCGCTCCGCTATCGATCAACGCCTTGACAATTCTCGGTAATCGTTCACGACTGGCTGAAATGTCTTCAACTGACCGGGCCTCCCGAATCTCTTCAATGAGAAAGGCTGCCGAATAACGGTGCACATCCAGCAACTCTTCATTACTGATGACGCTGACAACATCTCCGTTCTTGTCCCGAACAGCGAGGTGCTTGATCCCTCGTTCCTGGAGCAGCAGGACTGCCTCAAAAATGAGTGCCGTTTCTTCAACATGGATCAGCGGTGAACTCATTACCTCGGATACTGCAATATCGGGGGAAAGGTTTCCAGCCACCACACGTTCTCTCAAAACAACATCGGTAACGATTCCGATCATTTTTCCTTCTTCATTTCTCACCAGAATCGAGCTCTTTTGAGCATCGGTCATAATCCCTGCAGCTTTATGAATCGAGTCATCAAAATCACAGAAAACAAAATCAGCACGAGCATTTTTTACCGGCTGATTGAGAAACATTATCGATGTCTGAAGTTCAACGATGAGGTTCTCGCGCTCCTGGGCACTTTTCTGCTGTTTGCTGATATCTTCAATCAGGCCATCACAATAAAGAGGCGTGCCCCTGCTGTTTTTGGTCAGCACCATTGAGATCGATACCATACGCGACATGCCGCCCCCGGTTTTAAGGGTGAACAACCGCTCTTTTATAAATCCTTCCTCTTTAAGCAGATCCGGGAAATTTTTATCTTTTGGATCCTGGCTGACGACATCAAGAAAATCCAGTCCCGTTAATTCTGTATCTTCACTCAAGCCAAGCAATTCCAGGACAACAGGATTCGCCTCCAGAAATCTAAAGCCGCTCTCAGCAGTGGTCCGAAATACTCCAATATGAAGTCGATTGGTTAATTGACGATATTTTTCCCGACTCTCGTCAAGGGCCTCCTCGATCTGCTTTGTTCCACTCTGGTCCCGTGCGGTCATCACGACTACTTTCTGACTACCGAGATTCTTTCGAGACATGGTCATTAAAATAGCGATTTCGTCTCCATTTTTCTTAACCAGCGAGACTTCATGTGATCCCAAAACAACGTAGCCGTGCAATGCATCCGTGAAGACCTGTGCACCGTTTTCAGTCTGCCCATCGTCTTTTGGAAAAAGATCTGCAAGAGGGATCGCTTCAAGCTCTGCTGAACTATAGCCAACGAGATTCTCCATACTTTTATTGGCATAAATACAGCTGCCGTTATGTATCATCATTATCGGGTCGACAGCAGTCTCTACCAAGGTCTTGTACTTCTTTCTCGACAGACTGAGTTTTTTTTCGGCTTGCTGTCTTTTACGCTCGATAGCCAGACTGTGATGGGTGACGTAAAGCAGTAGCAGGGTGAAAGCGATCACCGTTCCATAGATCATTTTCGTCAAACGGTCGGTAATCTGCTCTGTTTTCGCTTCTACATCATCGAGGAACACACCGGTACCGACAACCCAGTCCCATGGTTCAAATTTTTTCACATAGGAAAGTTTTGGAACATCCTGCTCGGTTGTATACTTTTTATTCCAGAAGTAATCGATAAAACCACTCTCAGCCTCTGCGACCGTCTCAATGATCTCCATAAAGACACGTTTGCCGCTACTGTCCTCATAACTCCCAAGATCGGTGCCAATCAACTCCTTGGAATAGGGATGCATGATCAGCCGCGGAGTCATGTCACTGATCCAGAAATAGTCTTTCAATTCATCTCCGTAGCGTAAGTGTTCAATCTCGGCAATGGCTTTGCCCTGCGCCTGCTTCCTCGTCAAATTACCGAGACCTTCCTGTTTCTCATAAAGTTCCATAATACCCCAGGCAACTTTGGTAAGTTCACGAATCAACTCTCGCTTGCTCTCAAGAAAGCTTTTTTCAAATGACGGGATGATGACCAAATAGATTGAGCCTATTGCTATGAAGATTGCCAGGAGAGACGGTAGAATGATCCCAAGAACAAATTTCAACCACTGTTGTCTTGGCGTTTCTTCAAGCATGGTAAAGACACGGAAATAATTGAGAAAGGTACGGCCTACCGTCCGCGCACGCTGCAAATCCAAGACTCGATCGGAACATTTTATCTCCTCTTAGTTTATAAACAGCACCCCTTAAATAAAAAGTTGCGCCTGTTGGTGAGAACGATTACCCAGCTTCAGCTTATAATTTTTCAGACAGGTAAGTTTTGAGCCATTTCCATTCAATTCAAATAATTCTGGTTTCTTAAGCAGTGCCGCAAAAAGAGCCTCCAATATTTTTGGATCGAATTGATGTGCTGCCCCCTGCTGCAGATTTATCACTGCGTCTTCCAATGACATTTTGGTAAGATGTTTTCTGCCGGCAAGCATTGTTTCAAAGGCATCACATACCGTCAGGATCCTTGCCCCCACCGGAATCTCCTTCCCCCTGAGGCCGTCGGGATAGCCGCTACCGTCATATCGCTCGTGATGATGAAGTATAAGGGGCACGACATCGTCCAGGAAGGACAGCGGCTGAGCTATTCTCGCCCCAATGACCGGATGCTGCTTGACGATATCCATCTCGCTGCGCGACAAAATCCCCAGTCTCTCGAGAATATCATCATTCATGCCAATCTTACCGATGTCATGAAGCAGTCCTCCATGATAGATTGTCTCAACCTCTGATATCGGCAGGCACAGTTCCTCCCCAATTAGCTTTGCATATTGCGCTACTTTTACGGAATGTCCATGTGTACTCTCATCTTTGGCCTCAAGCGCAAGTGCCAGTCCCTCTACCATCTGCCGGAGGTTCTGCAGCATCTTTTCATCGTAACTGCGGGCCTTATGAAGGGCAATAGCCCCCTGCTCTCCGAGCGCCGTGATAATTTCCAGCTCACTGGAACTGAGTTCCCTATGGTTATAAAAATAGACCGCCAGAATGCCAGAAAATGAGCCGACGATCTCAAAAAACAAACCGGCTATCGATCCGACGCTTTTCTTGCCGATACTATCCAGTTCAGGAATTCTTGGATCTGTCCTGGCATCTTCAATAAACACCACAGCGCCGTCGGCGGGATCAAATATCTTATTGAGTGTCCCGTAATCAACATTGGTCAGATTCCGGTATGGAAAACCATCGGAAATCATCGTTTCGATTTTCTCTCCAGCATGGTCAACAATCCAGTAGACACAGCCTTTGGCACCAAGAATTTCCTTTATATTCTTAACGATATTTTCCAGTATCTCCGTTGTGTTTTCACCAGTATGAATTGCTTTACTGACCTGTGAGAAAACCCTGAAAAATGTCGTATAGTCTTCTGTCATAAGTAACTCCTTGATATCGTATGTTAATAGACGTTACCAGTCATCTTTCTCCGGGATATCAAATCTGTGGGGGTGAGGAGCACAGTTATGGACATGGTCTCATGTCTGCTCTTCCGAATAACCCGGTTATGTAATGATTCTATCACCATTTTCCTTCTCCCTACAACAGGCTCTCGTTTACCAAACCATCGGCTGTCGCGTGTGTCCCGAGAGTCTGCATACTGCACTGTAACATACTTCCAGGGTGGCGAAAATCTCATTTCGCCCACCTGCTGTTTTCCGGCTTTGGTGCTTCCTGGACCTTTCGATACGTTCCAGTCTCTATCCCTGATCATGTGTTAACGGCAGGCTCATCAACGCCAAGTATCCAGCAGCTATTCGTCTGCAACCGTTATATCCGACAAACGGTCCCGTTATTCGATTCAGTTCTGCAGGCAAAGGGCTCAGTGCTCCGGGTTGGCAGCTATCAGAAGCGTGCGAAGTTCAGCACTTAATACTCAACTCCCCTCTGAGCTTTTATGCCTTTTTCATAGGCATGCTTTACCGCTTTGATCTCAGATACCGTATCTGCAATTTCCACTAATTCTGACGGGGCGTTCCTTCCAGTGAGGATCACCGTCAGCCGCTCAGGTTTATTCATGATCATCGTAACAATTTCCTCGACAGGCAGAAAATCATACAGTGGTAAATAGGTGATCTCATCAAGTATGACAAGATCGTATCTATCTTCTGCTATCAATGCTTTGGCAAGGCTAAATCCCTCACGCGCTACCTTCCTGTCTTCCTCGATATTTTCCTTGTTAAACACGAACCCCTTCCCACAGATGTGCCAGTCAAGATTGTCAAGCTGCTGGGCCATGATTCTTTCACCATATTTCCCCTGACCTTTCAAAAACTGAATCACGCAGACCCGTTGATCATGCCCGAGCGCTCTGAAGGCAGTACCAAGAGCAGCGGTCGTTTTTCCTTTGCCATCGCCGGTATTTATTATCACTCTTCCTTTTTCGTTCATTTTTTCTCCAAAATATCATAAAATTACTAAAATTTTGTAATTCATATATCATCGTTACCATACAATCATTGGTTTTCCACTCATGTGTCATAGAACCAGGCAATAAACAAAACCAGGCCACGATTATGTGACATTTTATCCGCCTCCCATAAATGGATTATTTACAATCTGATTTCAATAGGGTAGGAACATTTTTCGGCCGATATGGTTGACACTCCTTTACATAAAAAACGTTGACAAAAGGTATCTGATGAATTTAATATCAGCGAACAATAAGACCGAGCGCTCGCTCAGCGACGTTTTCTTTTACCCTCTATCAGGCTAAAGCGCTCACAATTTTTCATTACCAGGGAGAACGGAACTTTAAGAATACAAACGATACTCTCCTGCATTGGTTCGGGAGACCATTGTTTTCAAATATTAGCACGAAGCAGCAACATGATTAACCCATCAGTAATAACACTGACGGTAGAAACGATCGAGCGCTCAATCTTGCACGGTGTCATGTCCGGTACAGTCTCGGAATTTCCTTCCAGGACTCGATTCCGGACGGCCCTATAGTATTCAACAACTTTTCGTTTAGGTAACTGAAAGATTAACCAAAGGAGGTGCCCCCAACACTTTTGCTATTGGTGACGTTCAGGCAGCCGTTGTATCTTTGGGCCGCCTGGAGGACCAATCTAATTAATTCTGTTCTACAGATTCCCTCTACAGTCAGTGAATTACGGTCAAAGACGCCCTCTTTTTCACTGGTGGACAGATGGGATAAGCGAAGCAGTCTTTTCAAGGAGGAGAGAATGAATAGTGCGTACAAGAAGGAAGTTAGGTACACGCTGATTTTCAGCGCCCTTTTACTCATGACCGGTCATCTCGGTCTGTTATTTGTTGCCTTTCCCGGGCTACAGGGACATATGGTTTTCGGTTTTCCATCCCAGTATATTATTCCTGTGGTCATGGGCTGGCTCGGCCTCATGGTTATTGTTGCCATTCAGGCGAAGCTGACCAACGATCTCGATGACGAGATTGAACTGCTCAGCGGTACAGACGAAAACGTATAAAAAGGGGATAATAGACCATGGAACAACAGCAATGGGCTCTTGAAAGCCCCACTCTTGGAATCATATTTGTAGGTACTTCGTTTATAATTTTTTACCTGATCGGCTGGTACTCACAGAAGATGGCCAAATCTTCCACTGACTACTGGACAGCGGGCAGGTCAATCGGAGCTGTAACCAACGGTCTTGGCATGGCCTCAAGTTACATGAGTCTGGCGACGTTTATGGGCGTTACGGCGCTTATTCTCAAGCTTAAAGTGCCGTTTGTCTATATGTGGATTCAGTTTGCACTATCCATCCCACTGATAACCCTCTGGTATGGCACCCCGCTGCGTCGAATGGGGGCATTTACCCCGGCACATTTTGTCCGTGAACGTTATGGACTCAAAACATCGTATATCACCGTCATCTTCATGATCCTTATCATGGTCATGTATGCACTCGGGCAGATGATCGGTGTTGCAAAAGTCTTTGAGATGCTTTTTGGAATCAACTACAATGTCGCTCTCATCTGCGGCGGTGCGCTGATTGTTGGCTACGTGACCATTGGCGGCATGTATGGAACCAGTTATAATGCAGCCTTCCAAATGGTTCTGATGGGTATCGCTTTTGTTATTCCACTGGGCGCAATCATGAAGGCGATGGGTGGTACCGGCTGGTATTTTCCACCGCTGCTCTACAGTGATATGGTTCCTGCCATGCTCGAAGCCGTACCCGACTTTTTTGACATGAAATACGGTCTCAAGTGGTATGCATCTCTGATCCCCTGTTTCACCCTGGGTGCAATGGGACTGCCTCATCTTGGTATGAGGGTCTATACTGCTTCGAATCTGAAGTCGGCCAGAGGAGCCATGGTCTGGTTTACCTTCTTCTGCGGTATCGTTTTCTCTTCCACCTATACCATGGGCTTCTCCGGTGTCTTTTTCCAGGCAACCTCTGGCATCGGTATCGCCCCGACTGACTATGACAAAATTACCCTTATCCTGAACAGTGTGTACAATCCTGCCTGGGTACTTGCGTTCGTAATCGCCGGCGCAATTGCAGCCGGCCTCTCAACCATCAGTGCCAACCTGATGGCAATCGGCGCCATGATAGCACAGGATATCATCGCCACCATAAAGCCTGACCTCTCAGACAAGACCATGAAGATTATCGGCTACCTGGCCATCTCCGGAGGCGGTCTGGTGAGTATTCTTATCGCCCTGAACCCTCCGACCTTTCTGGTTGTCAGTATCCTCTGGGCATTCGGACTTGCAGGTGTAACGGTTGCCCCGCTGGTCATTCTCGGGGTCTGGTGGAAACCGGCAAATCGGTATGGTGCCACGGTTGCCATCCTCGTTTCCGGGTTAACCTACATAGCCGTTTCACCCTTTCTGTTCCCGAATTTAGTTATAGCAGGCGGCCTTCCGGCTGCAGTAGGCATGTCGGGATCACTGCTCTGTGTTCCTCTCTGTTTCTTCCTGCATACAACAGTATCAATGATCACTGATCGTATGCCGGCTTTGATGGCCAAGATACCCCATCAAAAAGACAAGGAACTGGTTGACAGTATTCATGGTTGGTCAGATTACAGCGATGAACGATACAACAGCACTAGTGCCGGATTCATTGTTGCTGCCGTCAGCCTCTTCTTCTGTATCTGGGCAGTATTGCCAGGCGGATGGTAATAGTTTATAAAGAATAGTGCGCTATACGGTCCCGTTCTGTGACTTTATCGGTTGCAGAACGGGTTTTTTCCCCCTTTAACTAACCCGACTATGAGCTATCTCGAACTGTTGCCTTCGATGTTGTCAGGACAGCCGCGTGTATTCCAACTGGCTATTGACGGCACTGCCAGGAAACATGCGATGATCAATATCATCGTTACCGGAATCTTATTTGGAATATCCAATGTTTTCGGTGCTCTCACCATTGACCCGACGCTGCCACTTGATGGGAAATTCGCAATTATTACGCCGTTACTTTTCTGTGGTTACGGTATTGTGACCATCTTCGGAGTGCTTGCTGGATTCTGTCTGGTATACTGGGCTGCAGCCAGAGCATTTGGCGGGCCAGGCGGGTTTAACCTGATTATAGATCTGATTGGACTGAGTTCCGTGCCGTTCTGGATTCTGGCACCGCTGCTCAACTATTCATTAAGGTTCAGAAACTCGGAATCAGTGCCCCTGGCACTTTTGTTCCCGATGATTGTGGCATTTATCTGGTCATTTAAAATCATCAGGCAGAGCCTGGTGAGCGGTCAGGGATTAACCGAGGGAAGGGCAACACTTGCACTCGGCTGCATGTGGATATTCAGCATAAGTGCGGTCTATGTTTTCATGCCGTAGCAACGCTGATTATTTCTGTAATACCCTGAAGACCTCAATCTTCTCCTGTACATTTTTATAATCAAAACGCCCCATCCGCTCGCATTGATAGTGATCACTCAATAACGTTTGGGTCTTTCTGGAAATACATATTTCACCGCCCGGACACCCTCTTTCTATTCGGGCGGCAATATTGACACCGGATCCGAGAACGGTATAGTCACAGAACTCCTCCGAGCCGATCGTACCGACAACCACCTCATCGGTGTTTATACCGATCCCCAGATCAAGGTCCACTCCCAGCTTATTCTTCCATTTTCGGCTCAGGTTTCGCATCATGGCCTGCATCTCCAACGCAGCTTCGACTGCTCTTTCTGCATGATCCACCTGCGGGACAGGATTTCCCCAGACAACCATCAGAGAATCCCCTATCAACTTGTCGATAATCCCCCCGTTTGTCCTGGCAATGGGTATTAATCTCCCAAAACATTCGCGCATTATGGTAATCAGCTGTTCGGCTTCGGTTATTTCACAAAGCTTGGTGAAACCACGCATATCGGCAAACATTACCGTTATGACCTTATTTACCCCATCTTCCTTGAGCAGACGCGGATTATCGATGGCCATTGTTGCAATACTCGGTTCAACAAAATGACCAAAGGTCTCTTTGATATCCTGGTTTTCTTCCTCAAGAACGCTCGAACCCCAGCCGAGTGCGCGTATCAGAGCAATTAAGGTGCCGATAAGTGGAGCAGATAACGGCACAAAGAGGTTAAAGGCGACGGAATAGGAATGAACCAGAACGGCATAAAAAAACCAGGCAACAACCGTATAGATAATCCCTTTAACGGTTCCTTCCTCAAGAATTATTATGCCGGGGAAAAGTGCAAAAAACAGGATAATAAAAATAGATACGCTCAGGGGTACCGGAGAAAAACCCGAAAGAGCGTTCAACTTGAAGAACAGCATATCGAAGGGAGTGAAAATCCCTGCATACTGGACGATGCAAAGTGTCGCACCAATAAGAACTGAAACCAGAAAAAAAACTTTCAGTTCCGGATACTTGGTGTATTTCAAACGCATTTTAACCATATTACTGAGGCGGCTGTCCGTCCTTATCTCCTTTTGAAAGCTCACGCTGTTGATTCTGTGAAGTCTCTCCCTGTTTTAAGCAGATTCGATTCATCACTTAGATGAAATCATCTGTCACCTGGTAGCTATAATTTCCTGTGTACCAGATAAGCTTATCAAAGATGAGAGTTCGAAACAAATCGGAAAGACAGAATAGTGGGTCTGCTGAGAAAAAATTTATAAGGAAGACTTGGAGACTTTTTCCAGATAGTAATCGACATCAAACTTACGGCGGCACCCCGCTTCGTTCATATATCGTATTTTGCCATAAACCGGGCGCTCTTTCCAGGCACGATCATGAACACCTCCAATTGCCCAGGAAACCCCGCTGTGACCGTTTGGGTCGCTACCGTCAAGGGAGTAGGTATCGTTGAGTTTCAGTGCATATTCCAGAGCTTTTTCAGGCTCGCTGGTCCATTCGAGAATTTTTTTAGCCCAGTACATTCTCAGGTAGCCGTGCAGTTTGCCGCGATTTACTAAATCCATCTGACATGCATTCCATAGCGACTCGTGAGTTTCCGCCTGTTCAAATTGTTTCAGTGAATATCGATACTCCCGGGTATCGTATCGATGTTCATCAAGGCTCTTCTTCGCCCAGTCGGGAAATCCTTCAAAGTGATCATACGATGCTTCATAAAAGCAGAAATTATCAGCCAGTTCCCGGCGCACGATCAGCTCCTCCAGGTAACTCTCTCGTACTTCAGCCGAAAGATCTGATTTATCTACCTCCCAGGCCAGTCTCTGGGGCGACAGCTGGCCAAAATGGAGGTAGGGAGACATGTTTGACTGTGCCTCTTTGTTTGGATCATTTCGATTAACGGCATAGTCAGCCAATGATTTCAAAACATGTGCCATAGCAGACCGTGCTGCTGATTCGCCCGGGTACAGCCAGGACAGTTCGGCAACACGCTGATTGGCTGCCTGGGCAGCGAGACAGGGAACATCAATGGAATCAGCAATGGTGAGATTTTGGCTTGGATGAGGCTGAAGTACAGGAAAATCGGTAAGATAATCTGGCAATAATCTGTTAATCTTAGGACGTATCGTATAGGCGCCATATTCCTTCTTGTCGGAGATAACCCATGCAGGGATAATATTATGACTGTCAATTTCGTAAATTGGCAGGGAAATCCTTTCATAAATACACGCAAGCTGCCGCCGTTTTCTCCTGAGCGGACTGAAATCGGTGGCCAGAACGTGACCATCACATTTTTTCAAATGATACGGTATCGTTTCAACAGGATCTCCTTCAAGCATGATAAAGTCAATATTATAACTAATAAAGGTCTGCTGCAGTTCTGCCAGTCCTTTGAGAGCAAACAGTGCATGCCTGGCTGTTTTGAAACCATCAACCGGGTTATGGCAGAAAATTACCTGCAGTCCTTTGTCCCTGCTCATAGCCTCTTGCTGAGCCCATAGCAGGGCCCAGTTATCAGCCGCCCGCTGGTCACGGCTCATCCAGTAAACGACCGGACCATCTCCTCGTTTTCCCTTGCTTACCGGTCTGCACCGCTTGTCTATATTTTCGTTTCGTTTCAGCATCTCGCTCCGTTATCTGCCTCCTCCAATACAGGTAATTGTTTGCACCCCAATTGTCTACTCCCGGACAGGGGTATTCTTCTCTGGCCTATCCAATAGTGATTCTATACGGTATTGAAGGATTGTCTGGCGTGGAAACCATATCACCTCCATCGAGTCCATGGTTTAGAAGCTGTCTTATCTTCAGCCAAAACAGCTGATCATCTCTTTTGTATTTCTGAAGATATACAAAAAGTGTATGGTGGTGATCCGTTAAACGCTGTCAATTAAACCAATTGGAGTAAAATAAATGTCGACACCTGAAAACACAAGGGAGCCGGAATTGCAGGTCATGGTCTGGTACAGGGAAGAAGACTGGGAGAGCCACACGTCACACTTCGATGATGCTCAGCTGCTGCCCCAAAATTATAAAGAGTGGCACAAACGGGCCGAAGAAAAAGTAAGAGAAGTTGAAGCCTCGGGTGATCTGGTTGTCAAGGTCACCATCGACACCGTGCTGTTCCCTGCATGGTGCAGGGAGAATGGACGAAAGATGGACGCCGAGTCGAGAACCACATTCGCCATTGAAGCTGTGCAGAAACAGCAGTTTCTCAGTAATATGTGAAAGATAGGTGGAAACATCATATTTGATCCCGATAGATTGTGTAACCATCGATCAGGTGATTAAAAACAGTCGCTTTATCTGCTCCATTGGCCGGGCGGAATCCCGACAAAAGGGCAGCGGTTAGCCGCTATTGTGGCGGAGTTAAACTGGGCACGGGAGGGTTGGTCAGGGCTTACAGCTTCTCGGTCCAGCAGGCCATCAAGCTGGTTCGGACCCGGAAAAAAGTCCCAATGACCACCATGCTTTTTACTGTACCTTATCGGTTCCTGACAACCGTTAAGAAGAATCTTGAAGAAGCAGATACCACAATCACTCATGAACAATAACCGCACATTGCAGCGTGATCATCTTCACCACTTGAGAATCGGGTTTACCGCAAACCTGGTGGTTGCCGCAAGCGTTGGAGCTTACGGCAGCGTTCTTGGCCTGCTCGCCGCCCAGAAGGGGCTGACCTGGGTCCAGCTTCTTGTCATGAACCTCAGTGTCTTTGCCGGATCCGCCCAGTTTGTCATGGTGGATATGTGGTTTCCACCGCTGCCGATAATGGAAATCACCCTTGCTGTTTTGATCATTAACATGCGCTATCTGCTTATAGGGGCCTCCCTCAACCCACTTTTCCAGGGGAAATCCCTCTTTCACAAAATGCTTTTCATACATCTGGTTGCCGACGAAAACTGGGCCATTACCATGGCCCGTTTTCACAAGGCTACGACCTCGATCTGGTTTCTGCTGGGAGGCGGCATCTGTGTCCAGGCAGCATGGTGCAGTGGGACATTACTTGGCCATCGCCTCGGTGCAGTGATCAACAACCCCGAGCAGTTTGGCCTTGATTTTTCCTTCGTTGCCGTTTTTACCGCTCTTGTTTTCAGTTTCTGGAAAGGAAGACAGGACCTGCTCCCCTGGCTGGTCGCAGCAGTGGTTGCTGTTGTTTCAGAATCACTGTTACCGGGAAAATGGTATATCGTCTGCGGAGGTATCAGCGGCGCACTCGTTGCAGCTTTTCAACCGCTAGAATCAAAGGAGCAGTCTGATGATTAACCTGACACCTCAACAGGCAACCTGGCTCACTATCTTCTGCGCCGCGCTGGTCACCTACTCATTACGGCTATCAGGGCTTCTTCTGGCCGGAAGGCTGCCGAAAACAGGCAGGTTTAAAAATTTTATGTCTGCTCTGCCCGGGACCATTCTTCTGTCATTGATTGTTCCAGCGGCAATTGGAGCTGGTCCTGTTGGCTGGCTGGCGACAGCGCTTACCGGGATATGCAGTTTGAAAACTGGAAATGTATTTGTTTCGATGCTGGTGGGAATTGTGATTGTTGCGGCTGGGCGATGGTTTGGTTTGTAGCAGAGCTGAGCTGGCAACCACCTCGGCATTCCAAGTCGTTATCTGTTTCCCAGAGTACCTTAAGTAAAAAAATGGCGGAACTACTCAAACCGTCCCGCCATTTAAACTCAATCTACGACCGTAGAAAATCAGCCTTTGATGCCTCAACCGCCTTTGACCTTCTTGGTATCTTCCTTTTTTCCGTCCTCTTTCACCTGAGGCCCGGCTATCGCATCGCGGGTAACCTTGATGCGTAGGTTTTCAGCAATTTCCAGGGTGAGTACGTTATCGGTGAGTCCTGTAATTTCTGCATAGATGCCACCTTTGGTGATCACCTTGTTGCCCTTCTTGAGATCAGTCAGGTAAGCCTGGTGCTTCTTGGCCGTCTTCTGCTGCGGTCTGATCAGTAAAAAGTAAAAAACCACAAAAATCAGAACCAGCGGGATAAAAGATGCAAATCCCCCAGCCGGTCCACCTTCTGCTGCCATAGCATTTGTAGCCGTGGCCATTAGTACTGCCCCTGCAGCGGCCAGATAGGCAAGTCGTATCATGTTGTAACCTCCTTAATAATTATCTCAGCAGTGTGTTACTTTTCACACACCAGTTACCATTAAATTTGCAGCACATTAATCATTTGCACTCAAGCCTGCCATAAAAATCGTCCCTGAAAGTGCTGTACCGATCATTTTCAATAGCTTCTCTTATTCCACTCATCAGAGAAACGTAGTAATGAAGGTTGTGTATGGTATTCAAGTGATAGGCAAGAATTTCCCTGCTCACAAAAAGATGCCTCAAGTAGGCTCTTGAATAATTCCGGCAGGTATAACAGCTGCAATTGCTGTCGACAGGGCTCTTATCTTCACGGTACCTGGCGTTCTTTATGACAAGTTTGCCGGTTGAAGTGAAAAGGGTACCGTTTCTTGCGTTTCTCGTGGGCATAACACAATCGAACATGTCGACGCCGCGCCATACACCTTCGACCAGGTCCTCCGGAGTTCCAACGCCCATTAAATAAACGGCATAATTATCAGGCAGGTGTACGACTGTTGTCTCTGTCATATCATGCATCTGCTCTTTGGATTCACCGACACTCAAACCGCCGATTGCATAGCCGTTAAAACCGATATCAACCATGGTCTCTGCCGACTCCTTCCTGAGTTCGGGGTACATGCCGCCCTGAACGATACCAAAGAGCAGTTGATCTCTGCTGGTGTGAGCAGAACTGCAGCGCTGAGCCCATCGACCCGTCAATGCTGTTGACTGAACCGTTTCATCCCTTGTCGCTGGATAGGGAATGCAGGTATCAAGACACATCATGATATCGGAACCAAGAGCCTGCTGGACCTCTATTGCATCTTCCGGACTTAAAAAGAGTGGCGAACCGTCAAGATGTGACCTGAAGGCAGCTCCATCTTCGCTGATTTTCGCCAGCTCCTTTAAACTGAAAATCTGGAACCCACCGCTGTCAGTGAGGATCGCCCCATCCCAGTTCATAAAGTTGTGCAACCCGCCGAACTCTTTTATCAACTGGTGCCCAGGTCTGACGAACAAGTGATAGGTATTACCCAGTATGATCCTGGCACCAATGTCTTTGAGGTTTTCAACGGTTACCGCTTTTACCGTACCCTGGGTTCCAACCGGCATAAAAACAGGTGTTTGAAAAACGCCATGTGCGGTTGCCACCTCCCCCCGGCGTGCATTACATTCACTGGAGCGGCTATGAAGCGTATATGGAGATTTGCTGATCATTATTCTTTCAAAATGGTATTAAAAATACAGGCGTTTTCAGGCCTACAGCAGCCTGTCGTATCATCACTAATCATAATGATTTTGCACCATATGTCATCTGTCCAAGGAGTGCAATAGTTTCCACTCACTGGAATTATTAATTTTTTTTTGATTTCCGGGCGTATTTCCTGCATAATGTTAAGCAGATATTCTGTTATTTTATTTGTTGGAGCACAATGAAAACAATCCTTGTTATAGAATCTGACATCAGTGAGCTTGAATCGACCGTGGACGCCTGCCGGCAGGGCCAGGTTGAATTCACCGTTCTCTCCGCCCAGAACCTTGCCCAGGCACAAACCATCTTATCAAAGGATCGGGTAGACCTGATCATCTGCAGCACTGTTTTCCCAGACAGTCAAGATTCAGCGGTCATCGCCGAGCTGACGGGGCAATACGCCTTTATACCACTGCTCGGTGTCACCCCGCATCAGCAGGGTACCGGAGAAAACAGTCTTGCACTCGGAGCAAGTGCCATCCTGGAACGGCCGCTTGAGAAGGAAAAGCTTCTCCAATATATTGACGACCTCACTGAACGTTCCTCGACGGGTACCGTGAAGGGAATACCCATATCCTCTTTTCTTCAGATGCTCGAAAATGATGGCGATTCATGTACCTTATGCATCACCTGTGATCAGAATTTCGGCACCATATTCTTAAGCGAAGGTACCCTTGTCGGCGCCGAAACCGGTGCATTATCCGGTGAAGAAGCGGTTTACGAAATGATTTCCTGGGACGGCGCACTTATAGAAATCAGATTTTTCAATGGCCAGAAGGATGACAAGATCACCAAGCCTCTTATCTCCCTGATCATGGAAGGGCTTCGTCTCAAGGATGAAAAAGATGAACTACAAAGACAACAGCAGACACTGGTAAGACCGCATCATAGCCTGAAACAGATCTCAACAGCAGGTCACCGACTTGCCCTTGAGATTGGTCTTCGCCTGAAGATGGAGTTTGACTCAATCGAGTCGAATCTCGATAGCTCTCTGGTCGGTCTGGTACCAGACAAGTGTGTGATAACAACCACACCAAGTCATTTCCTTATCACTCAATCTGAGATGGTTGTCGGCAGCATGGCTATCGTCAAGTTCACCTATATGGGTAAGCTCTGTATGTTTGAGAGCAAACTTGTCAAGTCGCTGGATTCACCCCTGCAACTCCTGTTCTTTGAGTACCCCAAGGTGATTTACTACCATGAAATGAGAAAGACGAAACGTACGTCAATCTATATTCCCTGCTCCCTTGATTTACAGGGTCAGGGAAGCTATGCGGGAACGGTTCTGGATATAAGCAGCTCCGGCACGCTCTGTCAGCTTAAGGCAAGAAGAAATGAATCATTACCAAGCGTCAGCATCAGGCAAAGTATCCAGCTGAGATGTATATTACCAGGGCTCACAGACGAGCAGACAATCTCCGGAATCATCCGAAACATTAAAACAAACAGTCATGAAATACGGTTGGGTGTTGAATTCGCTAATCTCGGACCCCATGTGAAAGAGACAATCGACCACTACCTGGTAGAACCATTATAGTCCTGATCTGGGGTCTGCAGTGCAAATTTTTCTATCGATTCCTGCTGCTTCTCAATCGAACCCAACAAGAAAAACTGAACAACTGCGCGACGCAGGTTTTCATCTTCGTCTGACACCTTGAAATAGTGATTGTTGTCGAGAAAATCGGTTAAAAATCTCAACGCCAGCTCATAGGTGAGCAACCTGACCCCCTGATAAACCAGATTCCTTTCAGACGGGGGGAAATATACCCCCGATCCGCTGTATCCCTTCAGCATCAACTGACAGATATCAAGATCAAAAACCACACCATCAGGACGACGGGGGTCTTCTCCCAGCACATTGCAATAGGACCTCAGACAGTCACCGATATCATAGTGCAGGATTCCCGTGGAAACGGTATCAAGGTCAATCAGTGCAACCGCCCGTTTGGAATCCTTATCGAAAAGTATATTACCGATTTTGGGATCGCCATGGATCACCCTGGTCCGTGTTTTGCCGCTCCTTAACGCAGATTGCAAGATTGCAGCCTCAGGCAGTCTTCTATCCGCCTCTTGACAGCAATATTGTAAATCCGGGGTCAGCTTTTTTTTATGGGAAGATACCACCTGCTGAAAATGTCGGCAATAGGCGGGAAGGTCATGAAAACCGGGGAGCGGATTGAGCACACGGTCCAGGCTCAAGTCATCGAGCTGGCGATGAAACCAGCCAAGCATAGCTCCACCCTCAAATGCCTGGCTGTCGGAGCACACGGTTGGAAAACACTCTGTGTTCTCAAGATAATTTACCATTCGCCAAACATGTCCATCATCATCAACCAGGCAACTATTACCGCTTGTGGTAGGAATAACACCTAAGGTTCTTCGAACCGAATCAGGAGATGGTTTCTGGTGCCGGATATGTTCCGTCACCAGATGGACATTATCAGCAACCCTGACTGGATCCGGAAATACGTTTCCGTTAATTCGCTGTAAGACCACAGACGCCCTATCAGAAAACTCCACCAGGTAGGTATCATTGATATTTCCTTCACCAAGCAGACTGACGGAAAGCAGGGAATATCGACACAAAAAGCAGGGAACTATTTGCCTGACACGCTCATTGGGGACCGTTTTCATGTCATTGTCAAAATGTCTCATACCATCCTGTTCAAGCAGACAGGGCAGCTCTAGAAAAAATACGTTTACCATGGCAGGCGGCGCCAAGGAGTGCGGCATCCCGCCTGAGAATGATGTGTATCGGAGTTGATGCCAGCAAAGACGCCATTGGACCAGGAAAATGAAAGGCCTTGAGAAATGGTACCAGGGAAACTGGACCGACCATTCTCGGCAATATGCCACCGCCGAGATACAGTCCCCCGGTGGCATAGAGCTTCATTACCAGGTTGGCGCCCTCGCGACCAAGAATTTTAAAAAACATATCAAGAGCCTTGGTGCACACCGGACAGGAGCTAGTTATTGCTCCTTCTACAATAACCGGTGTCCTGTCATCTGTTGCGGACAGCCGGCTCTTTATTTCGGAATTCTCCGTCAACCCCTGAGCAAGATAAAAGTCATAAAGGGTTGAGATGGCCGGACCAGCGCAGACCATTTCATAACTCACGGTCCCAGCAGAAGAGGCGCTCAGCCACTCAAGCAGATCCCGCTGCTCCTTGTCAACCGGAGCAAAATCAGCGTGGCCGCCCTCGGTTCCCCTCGGATAATAATGTTCCTTCGAATGAAGAAGGAAGCCTTCGCCAAGACCGGTGCCGGGAGCAAGAACAGCACTCAGAGGCCCTCGAGAGCCAGCTCCTCTCTGGAGGCAGTAGAGATCATTCTCACCGAGTAGCGGCAGGGAGGAGGCAACAGCGGTCATATCATTTATCATGCTGACCGTAGAAAATCCCAGTTTTGACAACCCTTTTTGGGTGATCGTCCATGGCAGGTTGGTCGCCTGGGCGCTATCTTCACCGACGACTCCCGCGATACCGAGACTGATCAGTTCACAGCGAATCCTGTGATCATCGAGAAAGTCACTGATAATCTCTTCTATGCCGGCGGCCTGGCGACTGGAATATCGTTTTCTGACGACCGGAGAAAATGAATCGTCATTGCTCAGAAATAGTGCGACTTCTGTCTTGGTACCACCGATATCTGCTGCCAGGTAGTGTTCTGTGTTTTCGGCTGACATAAGAGCGCTACTTGTCGTTGAGCTGATGGAGATGAACGTCCTGCTGGGGATACGGAATGGAAATTCCGGCTTCATCAAATTTCAGTTTGATTTCTTCTGTCAGAGCAAACCGAACATCCCAGTAATCCTTTGTCTTTACCCACGGTCTAACGACAAAATTGACTGAAGAATCGGCCAGTTCGGACACTGCTATGGTGGTTTTCGGATCAGCCAACACCCGGTCATCCTGGGCAACAATATCACCCAGCAGCTGGTGCGCTGCCTTAATATCATCGTCGTAGGAAATACCGATGACCAGGTCAACTCTCCTGGTTGGGTTAGCATTGACGTTTGTTATGGTATCGTTAGATATCTTGCCGTTTGGGATAATCATCAACTGATTATCAGGGGTGTGAAGAACGGTGTTGAATATGGTTATTTCCTGGACAGACCCGGAGACACCGGCGACTTGAACATAATCTCCAACCTTAAATGGCCGAAATAAAATAAGCAGCACCCCGGAGGCAAAATTTGCCAGGGAATCCTTTAATGCCAGGCCAACCGCAAGACCAGCGGCACCAATGATGGTCAGGAAAGAAGCAGTGTTGATTCCCAGTTGCCCTGCTGCAGCAACGATTACTGCCGCCATCAGGGCGTAGTAGATGATATTTTTCAAAAACCTGGTCAGGGTGACATCAATCTGCTGTTTCTCCATAATTGTGACGACCAGCCGGGCAATCCGTGAAGCCACCCACTTTCCAACCAGAAACACCAAAAGGGCTGCGACTATCTTTAGTCCCCAGGCCACTGCCATATCTGTCAACATCGTTACATCAAAATCCGCCATCCCATTTCTCCTTTAGTACTATTATTTGCAGCCGCACTGCTCAGTCACCATCAGTCATCAACGATAATGATATCTGCAGCTTCTGTACGATTATTGTTCTCAACATTTCTGACGATGGAAAACTCAAAGATTACTGACGAGTCCAGAAAAATATGATCACCCGTTACGTTGGACTTGGAGCAGTGAAAGAACACGGTCTCAGGATGCAGTCCATCTTTTGATAAATCATAATAACGCATGAACCCAAATCCCCGCTCTGGATTGTAATTAATGGGAACACCGCGAAGACGGCTTTCATCGCCCGATTGAATGGGCAATAATCCGGGGATCAGAAATCCTGACAGATAACTGTCTGCCGCCTCTTTGAGTTCATGACTGACGTTATTGAAACCGATCACCTCAACACGGCAGCCCATATTCTGTAAGGCCAGAACCAGACGAATAAAATCACCGTCTCCGGTCATCAATATAATTCTGTCCAGATTACGGGCCTGAAGCAATGCGTCGATGGCCAGATCCATATCCGCATTGGCCTTGGTTGTCAATATTCCTTCGTCATCAACAAAATGTTTTACATATTTCTTAATGACCTTGAACCCGCATTGCCTCAGAATATCATGATAACGATACAGTTTCTGTCGATAATCATCATCCTCTTTGGTGCGGGCACGATCTTCAGCAAGATAGGAGTTGGCTCGAAGCAGTTCTGAATTTCCGGCATTGGCAAGGTCAACCAGGATATCATAGCGCATCCCATAACCGCCGCTCAGCCGGATATTCTCGGCATCAACGTATATCCCTGTCTTAAGCATGCCCCTGGTCCCGTATCATTATTCCCATTCAATTGTTGCAGGCGGCTTCGAAGATATGTCATAGACAACCCGATTAACACCTCGGACCTCATTGATTATCCGGGTGGAAATAATACCAAGTATCTGGTATGGCACCTTCGACCAGTCTGCGGTCATTGCATCACGGGAGTCAACGCAGCGAATGGCAATTACATTTTCATAGGTTCTCCCATCCCCCATCACACCGACCGTCTGGATGGGCAACAATACAGCAAATGATTGCCATACCTTACGGTACCAGCCATGCTTCTTCATTTCATCCAGAACAATGACATCGGCCTGTCGCAGGATATCAAGCCGTTCTTCGGAGATCTCTCCCATGATCCTGATTCCCAGACCGGGCCCCGGAAATGGCTGTCGATATATCGCCTCTTCAGGTAATCCAAGTTCCAGGCCCAGTACTCTGACCTCATCTTTGAACAACTCCCGCAGCGGTTCGATCAGATCGAGCTTCATAATGTCGGGCAGTCCGCCGACATTGTGATGTGACTTGATAGGTGCTTCGCCACGAAACGATACAGATTCTATGACATCAGGATAGAGTGTGCCCTGAGCGAGGTATTTGACAGCGCCAATTTTTCTTGCTTCATCTTCGAAAATCTTGATGAAGCCGAGGCCGATTCGTTTACGCTTAATTTCCGGGTCTACGACACCATCAAGCTCTGAGAGAAAAAATCTGGTGGCATCCACATCAATGACATTGAGCTTGCTCTTCTCCCTAAAAAAGCGAAGAATTGAGCCCGATTCACCGGTCCGCATCAGACCGTTATTGACATAGACACAGGTGAGTTGATTGCCGATAGCTCGATGCACCATGGCTGCCGTTACCGAGGAATCGACACCGCCTGAGAGCGCACAGATTACCTTCTGGGTACCGACCAGTTCCCTGATTGCTGCAACGGTGGTCTCTATAAATGAGTGCATTGTCCAATTCGGCTGACAATCGCAGATGCCAAAGATGAAGTTACGAAGCACATCAGTACCAATCAAGGTATGCACCACTTCCGGATGAAACTGTACCGCCACCAGCGCTTTCTCCCGGTGTCTGAGGGCGGCAAATGGTGAGTGGTCGCTGATGGCGGTTGCCTCAAAACCCTCAGGAACAACCTCCACACGATCACCATGGCTCATCCAGACCTGATGATGATGGACATCCTCTCCGGTTTCCAGCCCGGCAAACAGTCCTTCGGTATATTGGATGTGAAGTTCCGCCTTACCGAATTCTCTGTTTTCGGCCTTTTCAACTTTTCCGCCATGCTGCAGGATCATCAGTTGAGCACCATAACAGATTCCCAGTACCGGAATACCCAGATCAAAAAGAGCCGGATCGGAACGAGGTGCATCATCATCATAAACTGAGCACGGACCGCCGGAAAGAACAATCCCTGAAGGTTTCAATTCTTTTATCTTATCAAGCGGGATTGAATACGGATGTATCTCGCAATAGACCTTCTGTTCCCTGATTCGTCTGGCAATGAGCTGGGTTGTCTGGGAACCGAAGTCAAGAATGAGAATCATCTGGGTATGTATGTTCATTTCAAACAGTCCT
>CAZOWJ010000004.1:26666-91855 GCA_964583415.1 uncultured Desulfocapsaceae bacterium | reverse complement strand
CACGGTACTTTCGTACAACGGTTTTCAAGACCGCCGCCTTAAACCACTCGGCCATCCCTCCAGAGGATTATCCTTGTACCATCAAACAATAATTCTGTCAACGATATGTAAACCCGAAAATTACGCACCTGTTTTAGGTGCACAATTTTGTAACACAAAGTGGAGGGTTTTTAACAATTATGGTAGGTTGCTTTTCCTTGGATGAGAACATTAATAGTTTTTTAAAATCGTTTTGTGGGATGTTATGACAGAAAACAATTTGGACAGTCAGTTACAGGACCTGACATGTCTTTATGAAATAACTCGAGAACTCGCTTCATCCTTTGTACTCAGTGACTGCCTTGCAAAGGCCATGAAATTGCTTTCAGAAATAAAAGTAATGGAAAATGGTACGGTAACCATCGTAAACCCGATCACAGGTAAACTGGAAATAGAGGTCGCACATGGACTCACTGCCGAGGGCAGAAAACGGGGAAAATATAAGATTGGTGAGGGAATCACCGGTAGGGTTGTCTCCTCTGGAGAGCCGATAATTGTTCCACACATCGCCGAGGAACCGCTTTTTTTAAACAGAACTCGATCCAGAGGTGATATCAATGACCAGAACCGCTCGTTTCTATGTGTCCCGATTAAGGACGGTAAGAGGGTGATAGGAGCCCTGAGCATTGACAGGATTTACATGGAAGGAATCGGTAATCAAGCCCACAAAGATCTTCAGTTTCTGACAATTTTATCAAGTATTATAGCCCAGACAGTAAAGAGGGTACAGATTGTAAACCGTGAAAAAGATCATCTTAAAACCGAAAATCTCAAACTGAAACGGGAGTTATCGGAGAAAAACAAAATTAATGATATCATTGGAAACTCAAGCCGTATGCAGGATGTGTATGAGATGGTTCACCGGGTTGTTGACTCAAATGCCACGGTGCTTTTGCGAGGACAGTCGGGTACGGGCAAAACGTTGGTGGCCAAAGCACTTCATTACAACGGTAAAAGAAAGGATAAGCCTTTCATAGTGGTCAACTGTTCTGCACTCCCGGAAACACTGCTGGAGAGTGAACTTTTTGGGCATGAGAAGGGGTCTTTTACCGGGGCCAATGAACGAAAAATAGGCAGGTTTGAACTTGCGGAAGGCGGGACACTCTTTTTGGACGAAATAGGTGAAATCAGCCACTCTGTGCAGGTAAAACTGCTTAATGTGGTACAGGAACGGAGTTTTCAGAGACTCGGTTCAGGAAAGTCTATTTCCTGTGATGTACGTCTGGTTGCTGCGACAAACCGGGATCTGGAAAACTCGGTATCCGAAGGAACCTTTCGGGAAGATCTCTACTATCGATTAAACGTCTTTCCCATCTATATGCCTCCTCTCAAAGAGCGACGTACCGATATTCTGCTGATAGCTGAGTTTTTTCTTGAGAAATTCAACAAGGAAAACAGGAAAAAAATTAACAGGATATCGACATCAGCGATTGACCTGCTAATACAATACCATTGGCCAGGTAATGTAAGAGAGCTTCAGAATTGTATAGAACGGGCTGTTCTCGTTTGTGATGGTACCTCCATAAAAGGAGTTCATCTTCCACCAACGCTTCAGGTCTCAGAAACAGCGGCCAGCGGCAAACCACTATCCCTGACAACAGCCGTGGAAAACTTTGAGAAAGACCTTATTATTGACGGATTGAAGAAAAACAATGGTAATCAGACCAAAACAGCGCAGTTTCTTGATACCAGTTTGAGAATCATTAATTATAAAATCCATCAATATAATATAAACCCGAAACAGTACAAAATATAACCGCATGTCCCTTCTATTACATCTTTGCTGTGCACCATGTCTCATTTACCCGGAACAGGTGCTTACCCGGGAAGGTATTGCTTTTAGCGGCTACTTCTATAACCCGAATATTCACCCGTACAAGGAGTTCAGAAAGAGACTGGATGGGGTATTATCCTATTGCCAAGATCGAAATATCCCGCTCATTGTCGAACGGGACTATGGTCTTCGAGAATTTTTAAGGTCTGTGGTTTTTAAAGAAACCAGCAGATGCCCTGTCTGTTATCAGATGAGACTTGAAAAAACAGCTCAGACGGCTCAAGAAAGAGGGTTTGAGTTTTTTTCAACAACACTGCTTTACAGTAAATATCAAAATCACACACTTATAAAAAATCAGGGAGACACCCTTTCAGAAAAAGAACCTGTCTCATTTATTTACCGCGATTTTCGGGAAGGGTGGCAGTCGGGAATTGACGAGTCTCTTTCGCTTGGACTTTATCGACAGCCGTACTGCGGCTGTATTTATAGTGAACAGGAGCGATACGACAACAGGTACAAGAAGAAAATGAGAAAGGAAAAAAACAAAAATGTTTAACTTAGTGGTTCTGGCGACGGGCAACAAAAATAAAGTTAAGGAATTTAGAGAGTTAATGGCTGAATTCCCTGTCGAGGTAAAATGTCTGTCAGATTTTGGTCCACTTCCTACGATCGTGGAAGACGGCACGACGTTTGATGAAAATGCCTACAAAAAAGCACACCATGTGGCCAAAGTCCTTGGTATCCCGGCCATTGCTGACGACTCTGGAATATCTGTGAAAGCATTGAACGGCGAACCGGGCGTTTACTCTGCACGCTACGCAGGTGAAGGTGCGACTGACAAGGATAATTGTCAGAAATTACTGAAGAAAATGGACAGTATTGAAAATAGAGAGGCATTTTTTACCTGTGTTCTCTCCATAGCAGTCCCTTCAGGACCAGCACTTACCTATGAAGCTACCTGCAGCGGCACGATCCTTGAGTGTCCAAGAGGTGAGGGGGGCTTTGGATATGACCCAATCTTTTATTATGAGCCCTTACAAAAAACATTTGCAGAACTAACCATGGTGGAGAAAAACCGGGTAAGCCACCGCGGCAAGGTTTTGACTGAGGTTAAGGCGGAGTTTGAGAAAATCATGGCGTGGCTCAAACAGAGAACCATGGAAGAAATGCCTGAGCAGCCGGACCATAGCGAATTTCAGGAGAACGACTGGTCGGAGTAGGGGGGGTTATTCGGCTTTTAGCTCCCGATTGAGCAGGTCGTTTACCGCTGTTCTGCTATTTTTGTCTTCATACAGTATCTGGTAAACCTGCTCAACGATAGGCATTTCGACCATTTTTTCTCTGGCAAGCTGATATACAGATCTGGTTGTTTTTACCCCTTCAGCAACCATGGACATTTCAGCAAGTATCTGGTCAAGGGTTTGACCACTTCCCAGTTTAAGGCCTACGGTCCTATTCCTGCTCAGATCTCCGGTACACGTTAATACCAGGTCACCCATTCCACTCAAACCATAAAAGGTTGAAGGTTCAGCCCCCATTCTTATGCCAAACCTTGATATTTCAGCAAGTCCCCTGGTTATAAGAGCCGCTCTGGCATTCATACCAAACTTGAGACCATCACAAATACCCGCTGCTATTGCGATGATATTTTTCAGTGCAGCGCTGACCTCCAGGCCGATAATATCTCTGCTTGTATAGACACGAAAATAGCCTGTATTAAATATGTTTTGCAGTTCCTGAGCAATTACATTGTTTTTACACCCCATGGTTATTGCCGTCGGAACTTCTTCAGCAACCTCCCTGGCAAAAGAGGGACCTGATAAAACAGCAAGCTCGATCGTTACGTTTCTATTAGAGCTTTGCAAAACATCTGTCATGACCTGCGACATGGTCTGCAACGTCTCGTTTTCAACCCCCTTGGCAGCTGAGATAACGACGCTGTCTTCTCCAAGATATTCAACGAGATTTTGAAATACAGCTCTATAACCGTGGGAAGGGACAACCATGCAGATTGTTGGAGAGCCGTTTACTGCCTTTTTTAGATCTGATGTCGGAACCAGATTATCAGGAAATGTTATTCCTGGTAAATATCGCTTGTTTTCCCTATCTTCTTTAAGGGTTCCTATATGTTTGGAGTCAGAACCCCAAAGCCTTACAGTATATTCTTTTTTACTCAGAAGCAGGGCTAAGGCTGTACCCCAGGAGCCGGCACCAATGACCGCTATCGGCCGTTGGTCTCTACTCACCTTCTTCCTCTTCCCCTGAGTCATCATCCTGGGCTAAGATATCCATAGCGACAACACGCTCGTCCTGCTCAAGATTGATGAGTGTTACGCCCTGTGTGGTACGGCCAATAACCCGTACATTATCAAGTCCCATGCGTATCATCTTACCGGAATCGGCAATGAGGATTACCTCCTGGTCATCTTCAACGATCATAGAGCCGACGATGTTACCGTTCCTCTCGCTTGGCTTGATGGCAAAAACCCCCTTGCCGCCTCGCCGTTGAATACGATAATCTTCTGCCGGACTCCGTTTGCCATAACCATTCTCCGTCACCGTCAGAATAGTTTTATCACTGGATGGTGCAATTACGCTTGCGCCGACAATATAATCACCGGATTTAAGCCTCATTCCTCTCACACCGGCTGCCGTTCTTCCCATGGTTCGAACATCAGACTCGTGAAAACGTATTGAAATCCCGTTTCGGGATATCATGAAGACGGTATCGTCTCCCGTCAGGATATGGGCTGATATAATCTCATCACCTTCGTTAATGGTAAGCGCCCGTTTACCTTTTCTGAGCGGTCTTCTGAATTCAGAAAGGCTTGTCTTTTTAACGCGACCATATTTGGTTACCATCAGTATGGTCTTCGATTTATCACTGTCCTCAAAAGACGTAATAGGTAAAATAGCCGCCAGTTTTTCACCATCATTGAGCTCTAACAAATTAACAATTGCCTTTCCCCGGGCGGTTCTGCCAACAAGCGGGAGTTGATAAACTTTTCTCCAGAAGACCTTGCCATGGTTGGTGAAAAACAGAAAGGTATCCAGTGTAGAGGCGACGTAGAGGCTTGAAACATAGTCTTCCTCAATGTTCTTCACCCCCTTTACTCCTTTTCCACCGCGGTGTTGAGAACGGTACAGGCTTACAGGGTTTCGCTTTATATATCCAGAATGAGTAACGGTTACCGCCATATCCTCAGGGGCGATGAGGTCCTCGGGAAGAAACTCATCAACTGCATCTTGAATTTCTGTTTTTCTCTCATCGCCATAGGTCTCCTTAATTTCAAGAAACTCATTTTTGATGATATCCATTACCTGACTTTCATTTTCCAGTATATTCTTCAACTCTTTTATCAACTCGATAACATCCTGGTAGTCTCGAGCTATTTTTTCTCTTTCCAGTCCGGTAAGGCGCTGCAGGCGCATATCAAGAATGGTTTGCGCCTGTATTTCACTTAAATCGTATCTCTTTATTAATTCCGCTTTGGCCTCAGCCGGATTTTTGGATCCTTTGATAAGCTCAACCACATCATCGAGGTTATTAATTGCAATATTAAGCCCCTCGAGAATATGGGCTCTCTCTTCGGCTTTTCTCAGCTCAAAAGCTGTTCTTCGATAAACAATAACCCTTCTATGTTGAATAAAATGTTCAAGAATTTGTTTTATATTAAGGACTTCGGGTTTGTTGTTAACAATGGCGAGAAAAATGATACCAAAAGATTTCTGCATTTGTGTCATCTTGAATAGCTGATTGATAACCACCTCTGCAATCTCATCTTTTTTCAGTTCCATGACAATTCTTAAACCTTCTCGGTCTGATTCGTCACGAACCTCGGATATTGCCGGGAGTTTCTTATCTTTTATCAAGTATGCTATTCTTTCAACGAGAACTGCTTTGTTCTGTTGGTAGGGAATTTCTGTTACGACAATTGTCTCTTTTCTGCCATCTTTTGACTTTTCAATATGGGTCTGAGCACGCATAATGACAATGCCCCTCCCTGTTTCATAAGCCTCTCTAATACCTGCACGACCGCAAATAATACCGCCTGTGGGAAAATCCGGACCGCTTATGATTGAAAAAAGCTGGTGAATAGCAATGTTTGGATCGTCAATAAGGGCGATGAGGCCATCAATTATTTCTGTTAAATTATGGGGAGGAATATTTGTTGCCATACCAACAGCAATACCCGATGAACCATTAATCAGCAGATTGGGAACTTTGCTCGGCATTACAGACGGTTCGGACAGAGAGTTGTCGTAGTTAGGTACATGGTCAACAGTATCCTTTTCCAGGTCGGCGACTATCTCTCTGTCTATTCGTGTCATACGTGCTTCGGTATAACGCATTGCCGCCGCAGAATCTCCATCAAGAGATCCAAAGTTTCCCTGCCCGTTGACAAGAGGATATCTCATGGAGAAATCCTGGGCCATTCTTACAATAGTGTCGTAAACTGCAGTGTCACCGTGCGGGTGGTACTTACCAATGACATCACCAACAATTCTGGCAGATTTCACATATGGTCTATTATAAAAAACCCCTAACTCCCGCATCGCAAAAAGCACCCGCCTGTGCACAGGTTTCAAGCCATCGCGTACATCAGGCAAAGCTCTTCCTGCAATAACACTCATTGCATAGTCGAGATACGATTTTTTAAGTTCTTTCTCTATTGATATCGTAGGAAATTGTTCAGGTGAAGGCTCGTTTTCTTTATCGTTTATCATGATTGCTGTTCAATCTTTATGTTTGATTATTATATATCCAGGTCTGTTACTTCCAGGGCATGGGTTTGGATAAACTCACGGCGTGGTTCAACTTTATCACCCATCAGGGTTGTAAACATTTCATCAGCCGCTTCAACATCTTTTATTTCTACCTGCATCAAAACCCGGTTTGTCGGATCCATGGTCGTTTCCCAGAGTTGTTCAGGGTTCATTTCGCCGAGTCCTTTATATCTTTGCAGATGACTTCCTTTAAAAGATTCGCTGCGAACGGTTTCAACCATTTCACTCCAGTTTCCAACCTTTATATCCACTATATCTCCAGCTTTTGTTTCCTGTCTGACTATAAATTTCTTATCAAGGTACTCCTTGATAAGAGGAAATAGCTGCAGAGCTGAACGGTATTCATTGATAAGAGGTATCTGAGGTCCAAGGGTTGTCATTATCTGCGCTTTACCCTCTACTGCCACATCTACTTCATAGCAGTCAGCACGCCACCGGCATGGTCTTATTGACCCCACCTTCATCTCTTCGTTACCGGACAAATCTTCTATAATCGATTCAACAACTTCTTTATCGGCAAACTGATCGGCCTTACGAATATCTTTGGTGAGCAGATTAAAAAGTAAATCTTCCCATATATTCATCCTGTTCAGGTACGAAACAAGTTTTTGATAAAGAGACAAATCTCTCAACACTTTAACAAGACGATCACCTGTGATCTCTGTTTCATCAGAATCTTCAACAATAACCTTTATTTTCTCGCTGGCCTGGGTAAAGAGGTGATTGTTCAACTCATCCTCATCCAGGAAATACTTCTCATTTTTACCTTTGGCGAGACGGTATAATGGCGGCTGACCAATATAGACAAACCCTCCCTGAACAAGCGGCAGCATCTGCCTGTAGAGGAATGTTAAAAGTAATGTCCTGATGTGCGCTCCATCAACATCGGCATCTGTCATGATGATGATCTTGTGATATCGCAGTTTTTCCAGATCAAATTCATCTTTGCCTATGCCGCAGCCAAATGCTGCAATCAAGTTTTTTATTTCCTCACTATTTAAAATTCTGTCAAAACGAGCCTTTTCTACATTCAATATTTTACCGCGAAGCGGCAGTATTGCCTGAATTGACCGATCGCGTCCCTGTTTGGCAGAACCACCGGCCGAATCACCCTCAACGATGAATATTTCTCTTTTGGCGGGGTCTTTTTCCTGACACTCAGCAAGTTTACCGGCCATTAGAAGGCTTGTTGATCCTTTTTTTCTCGATAGATCCCTGGCTTTTTTTGCAGCCTCGCGTGCCCTGGCTGCTTCAACGACTTTTGTAAGTATACGTTTGGCAATCTGAGGATTTTGCTCAAGGAAGAGTGTCAGTTTTTCATTACAGATGGACTCAACAATTGACTTTACTTCCGAATTTCCAAGCTTTGTTTTTGTTTGACCTTCAAATTGAGGGTTCGGTACATGAACAGAAATTACACAGGTTAACCCTTCACGGACATCATCCCCTCCCATTTTTTCTCTGAGATTCTTAGGAATAATGTCATCACTGGCGTAACGGTTTATGCATTTGGTCAATGCCGCCCTGAAACCGGCAACATGAGTACCACCTTCTCTTGTATTTATGTTATTTACAAAAGAAAAAAGTCGTTCGGAATATCCATCAAAATACTGAAAAGAGATCTCCACCTTGACCATATCCTTCTCAGAAGTCAGAAAGACAGGCTCATTAAATACCGGTGTGCGATTCCTGTTAAGATATTTTATGTAAGAAACGATACCGCCAGTAGCGTGAAATTTATCCTCTTCTCCACTTCTTTCATCTTTTAGATAAATACGAACATCTTTATTTAAAAAAGCAAGTTCACGCAGTCTGTTTTTTACCAATTCATAATCATACACCCTTGTTTCGGTAAATATTCCAGGATCTGCTTTAAACGATATGGTTGTACCGGTTTTTTCACTTGTGCCTACTATTTCAAGTTCACCTTCTTTTTCACCGTATCTATAGGATTGACGATAAATTTTTCCATCCCTGCGGATTTCAGCAATAGCTTCGATAGACAGGGCGTTAACAACTGACACACCGACTCCATGCAATCCTCCTGAAACCTTGTATGTGGAATGATCAAATTTACCTCCGGCATGAAGTGTTGTCATTACCAGTTCAAGAGCGGAAATATTCTCCGTCGGATGAATATCAACAGGTATCCCCCTTCCATCATCTTCTACACTAATGCCGTTATCTTCATGTATAGTAACCCTGATTCGCTGGCAGTAACCGGCCAACGCTTCATCAATACTATTGTCAACAACTTCCCAAATAAGGTGATGCAATCCCTCAACAGCGGTATTGCCAATATACATGGAAGGTCTTTTTCTAACCGCCTCCAGGCCATCAAGCACTTTTATCTGGTTGGCATCATAGTTTGTATGTTCTTCAGTCACGCTCTATCCTTTAAAAAAGTATTAGATTAATATTATAATTGCATAGGCATGATAATGCTCAAAAAGCCTTTATCATCATCTGACTTCATTAAACAGGGGCTGTTGTTGGAATTTATATAGGCCTCGACAGTTTCACACTCCATAACCTGGAGTGTTTCTATGAAATATCGACAGTTAAATCCAAGAATAAGCGGTTCACCCGAGTAATCTATTTTCTGTTCGTCCTTGGCATTACCCAAATCTGCATTCTGGGAGGTGAGAATCATTCTGTCACCTTCAAGCTGCAATTGGATAGTGTGGAAAATATCCTCGGTAAACAGATTGATTCTTTTCAGTGATTCAAGAAAAGGTATCCTTTCAATTTTGATGCAATTATTAATGGAAACTGCATTTATTATAGATCTATATTGGGGAAATTCCCCCTGTTTGAGACGAATGATCATGACGGCATCACCATCTCTTACAACCATCTGCTTCTTTTCAAACGAAATATCAATGGTATCGCGGTTTTCGCAGAACTTTTTTAGTTCCTGGATACCTTTTTTGGGGATAAGTGTAACTTCATTTAAATTGAAGGTATCAGTATCAACAGCTACATCTTTCTCCATAATCGAGAGCCTGTGCCCATCAGATGAAACCATTTTCAGATAGTTAACGCTATCTCTTTTCTCTTTTTCAATAAGCACAGAGGTCAATGAATAAATATTTTCCTGTTCACTGGCTATCGAGAATATAACTTTGTCAATGAGATCCAGAAAAATATGGGCCTCAAAAGAGGTGAATGTTTCATCATCAAAATCAGGAAATGATGGAAATTCATCACTTCCTATCCCAGCCAGGTTATAGGTACTTAGTCCTGCTTTAATATGAACCCAGTTATTACCGGTTTCCTCAATCGTTATTTCTTCAGACCCGGACTCACGAACAATTTCAAATATTTTTTTTGAGGGCAGGGTAAGCGTTCCTGTATTTGCTATTTGAGCGGGAACAGATAACCTGAGTCCTACTTCCAGGTCAGTACCTGTTAAAATCAGTTCACTGCCGGTTGTCTCAATAAGAACATTCGATAAGACAGCAAGGGTCCCTCTTTTATTCGTAATGTTTTGCAGGTTGTTTAACCCTTCTAGTAAATCAATTTTCAAGACAGTACATTCTAAGGGCATAGCTAAGCTCCTTTCTTGGCAATTTATTTTTCTTTTATAATTAAATATCTTTTATTGTTATTATTAACAGCGTTAGTTTGTGGAAAAACAAAGTAAGTAGTTTTTATTAAACAAAAAAAAACTAACATTATATGTATTGAAAATTTCCAGTTTTTGTTTAAAACGAGTTATCAACAGTGCTATTAACAATGTTTTCAGATTTTATGACCATTTTGGTGTTGAATAGTTGTTGAAAAGTTGGTGTATAAAAGCAGAAAAAAGATTTTTTTATCACGAAAAAACAACGACATAAAAGTTTAGTGTCATTCACTACAATCTAGTGGAAACAGTGAAAAAATTCAATAAAATAATAGCGAAACGAAATGGCTTATTATAAGAGAGAAAATATTTTAAAAGGAATTCAAAAAATTCTTTTAAGCAATTGTAATAAAAGAATTTTTTCTGCTTCTAGTGTTGCCTTTTTTGATACTATGTTTGGAACAGGAGAACATTATACAATTTGTTATGGAACAACAGATGAATCTAAAACGGTTAAAATAGACAATTCAACCCTGTTTGACCTGGCATCACTTACCAAGCCGCTTGTAACCCTGCTGTCTATTCTTGCTCTGGTAGACAGAGATGAATTGTCCTGGTTTGACACCGTCAATTATCTTTTACCCGTTTACAAATCTCACTATTATGGGGATGTTGATATTTATCATCTGCTTTGTCACTCCTCAGGGTTACCTGCACACAAAGAGTATTGGCGATCGCTGATCAATATTGATCTAAAAAAGAGAAGACAGTGGCTGATCAATGAAATACTGAGCGAAAAAAAAGCATACAATAGTGACAGTCATCACCTTTATAGTGATCTTGGTTATCTATTGCTGGGTTTTATAGTTGAAGAAAAAACAGGGCAAAACCTGGCCTCTTTCTGGAAAAAAAACATTGTCCAACCAATGGGACTGGAAGATCAGCTGCTTTTTCCTGTACTGCGTCCGCTAAAAACTGAAAAATTTGTGGCAACTTCCGCTCATGATCAAAACAAATTACAGGGAATCGTTCATGATGATAACTCCCGCGCCTTGGGAGGTATCACCGGTCATGCAGGGTTATTCGGAACTGCGTCTGGAGTTCTTAAAATCTGTCAGGAGTTACTTGATGCAATGAGTGGTAAAAAAAACAATTTACCGTTTTCCGCTCGAACATTACATCATGCATGCTCTCGAGTTGGAGGATCTGAATGGACAGCCGGTTTTAATATGCCTTCCAGGTATGGCTCGAGCAGTGGTAACTATTTTTCAGAAAAAAGTGTTGGACACCTGGGCTTTACCGGTACATCGTTTTGGATAGATCCGCTAAAAAAACTGGCTGTTGTTTTGTTAACGAACAGGGTTATCAAGGGGAAAAACCTGGAGGGAATAAAAGAATTACGACCTCAAATCCACAACTATATTGTTGAACAACTACGGTTAGAAAAGAAAGTCCCCTCTCGTTGATTAGAAGAAGAGGGGACTTTGGTTTATATTACCACCAGCAGATGGTCTGGTCAGCTGAAAAAATTTTATCTACAAGAGCGTCATAATCAGGGCTATCGACAGTAAGATCAAAACTGTCTGATTCTCTGTCTCTTGTCACTATTTTAACGAGTTTTTCAACAACCTCGTCTGGTTGCGAGCGGTAAACGTTCAGAACTTTCATGACTCCTCCCGTTCTATTTTACCCCATAGGGGACAACAATAGACATATCTCTTAATTTTTCGCCTAACTCTTCAATTGTCAAAGGCTCAAAACCATTTTTTTCTACGTTTGCAGGAACGGTGGAGTAAATATCTCCTTCCATTTCCCGGAGCATCTCAATGCTTTCCTGAGCATATTCATCGAGCTTCTCTATCTCATTATCCATTACGACCCCATAGGCATACATGTTTTCAACAGCAAGCCCCAGAGCAGAACGCATACCATCGACTGCATAGTCTTTGTTCCTGTACATTAAACAGACTTTTTTATATTCCATTGTACTCCTCCCCTTATAAGCTTAAATAGCAGTCGAAATCTTCGATAATGATTCCGTGCTGAGCCTGGGTAGCCAATTTCTTGTCTGTCAGCCCTTCAGGAACATCCTTTATGTCATATCCCTGTTTTGCATAGCTGTCTACACAGATAGATACATCGTCGGCCAGTTCGCAGAGTAGTGGAAAATCTTTATCTTTTGAATTGTGTGTTGCTGTCCAGGTAAAGAAAACTTTAACCTGGGAACCTTTTGCTTTTGCGGCTTTTGTAACTCCGATAACGTGGTGCAGGTTATCAGGGTTTGTTACAAAAATGCCAAGACTTTTTGCCATCGGTCGCCTCCCGGATATGTAATGTCTTTTTAATTGGAAAGAAAGATGAAGCTGTCAGCTTCATAAAATCTAGCCTTTCTTTATAAAAAAGCTGATGTAACCGGATTCTTCCTTTTCACCAAGATACTCATGACCGGCACGTTCACACCAGCCGGGAATATCATTTCTGGATCCGGGATCGGTTCCGTCAACCTGTAAAATTTCACCTGCTGCCAGTTTGCCCATCTCTTTTTTGGTTCTGAGAAGCGGCATCGGGCAGCTCAAGCCTTTTGCGTCGAGAACACTGTTTGGGGAAACATCTGCTGCAACTGTCTTGTGATCACTCATCGTTAACCTCCGTATAGTTTTTAACAGTACCACACCGAATGAACAGTTAATGGCGCTTTTTGTTGAATTTAGTTGAAACAAACTAAACAACCAGCAAAATACTGTACCACATTTAATCCAGTTTTTAGCATAATAAATTGTTATGTCAAACTAAAACAGAGTTGAAAAAAACACAAAAAAACAATTATATACTACATTGTCACACTGTTGACAAAAAGCTCTGTCAAAGGTAAAGAAATGAGGTGTTTATTTTAATCAAATATTAGATTTTTAAGGAGGTCTGTATGAGTGAGCAGAGTATTGTTGTCAGTAAGCTTAAAGGCTTATACAAAACAATGTGCCAAACTGAGTGGAATCCGACAGTTACCGGTATTGTTGTGGCGTTCTTTTCGGTGATGATTATGGCCTGGTGGAGGCCCTGGGGTGCTGTTGGAGCCATTCGAAACTGGGGTGACTGGATAATGTACGGGATCACCTCAATGCTCGGAACAGATGTTGGCTTTTTTGCTTATTATGAAGAGGCGCCTCGCTCAATTCTTATCAGTTCCGGATCTGTTATCGGCATCGGTTTTGTTGTCGGTGCCTTTATTTCTGCGTGTGTTGGCAAAGAGTTCGCTTTGAGAATACCACCGTATCGTGAAATGGTAAAAGCTGTAATTGCAGGTATTCTTATGGGAATAGGCGCTTCTCTTGCCGGTGGTTGTAATGTTGGTGGTTTTTATAATGCCATTGGAAACCTTTCGGCAAGTGGTTTCGCGATGATGTTTGGCCTTGTGTTTGGTGTGATTTTAGGGCTCAAGCTTCTTTACGTTGAGATGGAACATATAACTTGGGGAGAGGGTGGTTCAAAAACCATCGAATTCCCGTCCATTGTTGTTGCTCTCTTAGGGCTGGCAGCGGCAGCTTTTTTAATTCTTAAAGCATATGGTTATGCAGCAGATGAAGACAGTGACTACGTCGCATCTCTTGGTGGGATACTATTGATTGCGGCAGCTCTTGGATACACAATGCAGCGAGGGCGCTGGTGCATGGTGCAGGGCTTTCGTGAGCCCCATATGACAGGTGACTGCACGATGGCAAAATCAGTCATGCTGTCGATATTGCTCGTAGCCATTGGCGCTGCAGTTTTAAAGTATGCGGTGCCGATGCGGGCTGAAGGAGAAGCCGTTCTTGCACCCATTAACTATGTGAGAGGAACGTTTGGCTGGGGTGGTGTTGTTGGAGGGTTTCTTTTTGGACTCGGTGCAATGTTTGCCGGTGGGTGTGGTTCTGGAACATTGTGGCGTGTTGGAGAAGGGCAGGTAAAACTGATGATGGTTGTACCGTTTTTTGCGGTCAGCACCTCTATCGTCACCGCCTGGTTTAGAGATAATGATTTTGAAGCAGACGGGGTTCTTGGAAGTTTTGTTTATTTACCGGATGTCATGGGCTACGGCGGAACGCTGTTATTAATAGCAGCCTTTTTACTGGCCTGGTACCTTGTTGTTGTCTGGAACGAAGAAACTGATAAACTGATTGTGCCCATGTAATTAATATTACCATCAATTGTTCAGTAGCTGCATTTTCCTTCTGGAGAATGCAGCTTTTTTTTTTATATGAGAGCGATTCTGTGGTAATAACTATTATCAGATAATGGCAGCCAGGCAGGACCGGAACCAATAATCAGTGTTATGGGCTTTGGAGAAAAAGGTATGCGGAAAACAGCTATTTTCAAACATGATCTTTTCTTGATGCACGACCCCGGACAAAATCACCCAGAACGAATTGACCGCCTCCGGGTTATCTACCGTTTTATTGACAACCCGGAAGTGAATAAAAATTTTATCTTTCCCTCTTTTGCACCGGCAGACATTGAACATATTGAAAGAAACCATGCCAGGAGTCTTGTCGACAGGGTTGCCGCGACAGCTGGAAAAACGTATGACTTTCTCGACCAGGATACGGCAACCTCAGCAAAGTCTTACGAGGCCGCCCGGTATGCAGCCGGGTCAGTCATGAAAGGTGTTGATTTACTGATGGAAAACAAAATTGATAACGGTTTTGCCCTGGTCCGACCTCCCGGTCATCATGCAGAAAGAGATCGATCCATGGGGTTTTGCCTGTTCAATAATATCGCGGTTGCCGCCAGGCATGCCCGACATAAACATGGTTTAGAAAGAGTAATGATTGTTGACTGGGACCTGCATCATGGAAACGGTACCCAGTTTTCTTTTTATGACTCTTCAGAAACCCTCTACGTTTCAACCCATCAATACCCCTATTACCCCGGGACCGGTTCACTTGAGGAGGTCGGGGTTGAGCAGGGTGAAGGGTATACCGTTAATATACCCCTGCCAGGAGGGTTGGGTGATAAAGATTACGCCTCAATTTTTAATGATATTATTGTCCCGGTGGGCAAGGCCTATGATCCTCAGCTTATTCTGGTTTCAGCAGGTTTTGATATTTACCATGGCGACCCGCTCGGCAGCATGTCTGTCGGGCCAGCTGGTTTTTCATATATGACTCGCTCTCTGGTAGAGCTTGCAGAAGAGGTTTGCGGTGGCAGGATTCTATTTACCCTTGAGGGAGGGTACAACCTGAAAGGTCAGCGTGATGGAGCCCTTGCTGTTTTATCAGAGCTGCTTGGCCATCCGCTGGACGATGGCGCAGAGTATTACCTGAAAGATGACGAGTATGAAGCACTGGCCGGTGCACACCTTACCCACAGTTCCATAGAGCAGGCCCGTCAAGTTGCAAAAAAATATTGGAAAATGTAGACTCAGGGAAGGTCTTTATTTATCATGTGGGGTTGAATGGGGTGAGCGAAAACCAATCTAAAATACTGGTTGCGGATGATGATGGTATGGTTCGCAGCACAATATCCAAAATTCTTGAGATGTTCGGCCATCAAGTTATTGTTGCCTCGGATGGCAGGGAAGTTGTTGATCTTATCGATGATTCATTTGACGTCATAATACTCGATATCAATATGCCGGACATGAACGGGTTCGAAACCATAGACGAGCTGAACAGGCTCGATCACGATATACCCGTACTTTTTCTCACCGGTGCCGGTTCCATGGACTTTGCGGTCAAGGCGGTAAAATTAGGCGCCTATGATTTCTTAACCAAACCGATAGAAGATCTGGATATTTTCAACGTAAAAATTCGTCGGGCCATAGAAAAGAGAATGTACGTTCTCAAGGAACGAAGGTATAAAGAAGCCCTTGAAGACGATATCCAGGAAAAAGCCGCACAACTTGAGGCACAGAACAAGTTACTGCTTTCTTACAGCAACTCCCTGGAGAGCGCAACTGTCCAGCTGATGAGTAGTCTCCAGAATGCCATGGAGGAGAAAGATTACTATACAGCTGGACATACCATGCGGGTAACCGAATACGCAGTAATGCTTGGTGGAGCTATGGGGCTTGAGGGCAAGGACCAGGTCGTTCTCAGGCGAGCAGCCCAGTTTCACGATATCGGTAAACTGGTTATTGACCTCTCCTGCATTCAAAAACCTGGAAAGTTAAGTGCTGAGGAGTGGGCTCTGATACAGAAACATCCAAGCGTCGGTGCAAACATAATAAAGCCTCTTGGGTTTATGGAGCGGGAGCAGTTTATTATCAGACATCACCATGAAAGAATTGATGGCAAAGGGTATCCCGATGGTCTTGTCGGTGACCAGCTCGATGATCTGACAAAACTTTTAACTGTTGTAGACAGTTACGATGCGATGACTTCACGTAGAAATTATCGCAGAAATCTCAGTATGGATGAAGCGATTGATGAACTCAACCGTTGTTCAGGAACACAGTTCGATCCGACCATTGTTGGAATTTTTTCCCAGACAATAACCGAGTTTTCTCCCAAAGAAAGTGTTTTCACCGACGAGCACCTGGACCATATTTATTTGAAAGAAAACTGATACAGGAAGAAATGAAAATTACCCAAGAAGAAGTCGAGCACGTGGCACACCTGGCTCGATTACATTTAAGTGAAAAAGAACTGGAACAAATGACAGCTCAGCTTGATACTATCCTTGCATATGTTGATAAGCTGGAAGAGCTTGATACCACTGGTGTTGTACCCACAACCCATGCATTCTCCATCACCAACGCTTTCAGGGAGGATATTGTACAGCCATCCCTGACACAAAAAGATGCTCTTTCTGAAGGCCCGAACACAAATCATGAAAGCTTTATCGTACCGCGGGTCATCTGATTCACCAGCACCCACACCAGCTGACAACAACATAGATCGTATTATCGCTCTTTTTTATTGAGGTTTTTATGGAACCATATACGCTAACTATTTCTCAGGCGCTCGAAAGCATGAAGGCGGGCGAGCTGAGCTCTCAGGAATTAACCCAAAGCTGTCTTGATAGAATTAATACTGTTGAGGGAGACCTGCAGGCTTTTGTATCTTATGATGCAGAGCGGGCCATTTCTTCTGCCCGCGAGATTGACAGTCAGCGATCGAAGGGAAAAACCGGTCAGCTCTGTGGTATCCCTCTGGCCATGAAGGATCTTCTCTGTACAAAAGGGCGTCGGACGACGTGTGGATCCAGGATCCTTGAGCAATTTGTCCCCCCATATGATGCGACGGTTATCGAAAGAATAAAAGATGAACAGGGAATAATTGTCGGCAAGACATCAATGGATGAATTTGCCATGGGCTCAACCTCAGAAACCTGTGCTTTCGGAACGCCCAGAAACCCGTGGAACAGGGAGTATATAGCTGGTGGTTCGTCGGGTGGTTCAGCAGTATCTGTTGCTGCAGGTGAGATACTCGGGGCTCTTGGCTCTGACACTGGTGGATCAATCAGGCAACCGGCCTCATTGTGCGGTATCGTCGGTATGAAACCAACCTATGGCAGGGTGTCGCGATACGGGCTTGTAGCCTTTGCCTCATCTCTTGATCAGATCGGACCGCTCACACGCGACGTGACCGATTGTGCATTGATGATGAATTGTATTTGCGGATATGATCCGAAGGACTCAACCGCCGTTAATATCCCGGCAGAAAATTATCAGTCAGCCCTGATTGGCGACATGAAGGGAGTTCGGGTTGGAATCCCCCGGGAATACTTTATTGAAGGTCTTGACCCGGAAGTGGAAAAGGTTGTGATGGCTGGGGTTGCGGCCCTGAAGGATGCAGGTGCTGAGGTTGTAGATGTATCGATTCCCCATGTGGAATATTGTGTCGCTGTCTATTACCTGATAGCCCCGGCCGAAGCGAGCTCAAATCTGGCCCGATTTGACGGAGTGGCTTACGGCTATCGAGATGCAGATGCAGACACCTTGATGAGTATGTATAAAAACACACGCTCTAAGGGGTTTGGGGCGGAGGTGAAGCGGAGGATTCTTATCGGAACGTATGCTTTATCCTCTGGTTATTATGACGCTTACTATAAAAAAGCGTCACAGGTAAGAACCCTTATTCTCGAGGATTTTAAAAAGGCCTGGGAATCATGTGATCTGCTGGTGTCGCCAGTGACACCGACACCAGCCTGGAAAATAGGCGAAAAAGCCGATGATCCACTTGCCCTCTATTTGTCTGATATCCTCACCCTTTCCACAAATCTGGCAGGGTTACCCGGAATGTCGGTCCCGGGAGGATTCAGCTCTGCCGGGTTACCTATCGGTATCCAACTCCAGGGCCCGCACTTCGAGGAGAGCAGTTTGATCAGAGCTGCATATAATATAGAGAAGAGACTGGATGTTGATAAAAAAATTCCGTCATTACCATAAACGAGTATCAGTGTGAAATTACAAATTCCTGACAACATAAAGGATATTACGCCATACCCCCCGGGCAAACCCATTGACGAACTGGAGCGGGAGTATGGCGTAACAGGCTCAATTAAGCTGGCCTCAAATGAGAACCCGCTGGGACCATCTCCCCTGGCTTTACAGGCCATGCAGTCTTCACTCGAAGGTATGCACCGTTATCCTGACGGCTCCGGTTATTACCTGACCCGGGCACTCGCTGATCGCTTGGGTGTTGATCCTGAACAGATTGTACTTGGAAATGGTTCGAATGAAATTATTGAGTTTCTTGTGAAGGCATTTGTACAAAAAGGGGATGAGGTTATCACCAGCCACCCATCTTTTTTAATGTACCAGAAGTTTGTTCAGATTCGGGGCGGAGAAAATATCGTGGTACCCCTGAGGGCTATGGCACACGATCTGGAGGCGATTACTGGACTGGTCACGGAAAAAACTCGTCTTATCTTTATCGACAACCCAAACAACCCGACTGCTACCATAATACCTCCTGATGCTCTTTACTCCTTTCTTGCCGCAATCCCTGAACATGTCGTTGTGATTCTGGATGAAGCATATAGAGATTTTGTCGATCAGGAACTACAGGTTGATATTAACCGTCTGATCAACGATGTTGAGGGTCGCTGTGGTGTTGTTTCTCTCAGGACGTTCTCAAAAGCCTATGGGCTTGCAGGTCTCCGTGTGGGCTTTGGGATAATGCACAACCAGATCGCCACCTGTCTGCACAAGGTGAGACAACCATTCAACATCAACGGGGTTGCGCTCAGTGGAGCTCTGGCAGCGTTGGAGGACAATGCGTTTTATCAGCGAATGCTTACCTCCACTAAAGAGGGGAAACACTACCTTATGCATGAGCTGGAAAAATTTGGCTGTAAGAGCTATCCTTCCCAGACGAATTTTTTTCTCATAGATGTCTGCGGTGATGCAACCCTGCTCTATGAGTCAATGCTGAGAAAAGGTGTCATCGTCAGGTCAATGAAGGCTTATGGTTTTCCAGAGTTTATTAGGATTAATGTGGGAACACCAGCAGAAAATGATCGTTTTCTGGCTGCCCTGAAAGCGTGTCTTCAGGAGTGCGGCTATGTCACATGAGAGTGCTTTGATTGTCACCATTGATGGACCGTCGGGAGTTGGAAAATCAACCATCAGCAGAGGGGTTGCAGAGCAGCTTGGTTTCACCTACCTTGATACCGGGGCAATGTATCGTGCCGTTGCCTTGCATATGCAGTCCAGGGGGATAGATTTTTCAGATGTCGAGGCGGTGACAGTTGAGCTTGAAAATATATCAATTGAACTCCATCCTGCCGGAGAAGATGGTGATGTAAAGGTGACATTAAACGGCCGTGCCGCTGGGCATCGAATCAGGACACCAGAAATTTCAATGCTTGCCTCACGTATTTCGGCCTTGCCGCCAGTGAGAGCAAAACTGACCCTGATGCAGCAGAGAATTGGTGCACATGGACGGGTTGTAGCTGAAGGAAGGGATACGGGGACGGTCGTATTTCCAGATGCTGCATACAAGTTCTACCTGGACGCCACCCCGGAGGAACGTGCCTCACGGCGAGCGCGCCAGTTGAGGGAGCAAGGTGAAGACGTTGATGAAAAAGCCTTACTGGCAATGACGGTTACCAGAGATAAAAATGATAGTGAGAGGGCGATTGCACCGTTAAAAAAAGCCGAAGATGCCGTTTATATTGATACTACCGGAGTCAGAGCTGATCAGGTTCTGGAAAGCTTGTTATCTGTAATTTCTGGCAAAAACACCCCCTGACCGAGATAACAGAGTAAGGGGGTGTTTTGATGTTCAATGAGGATATTATTCAACTATTCCAAAACAAAATCAGCGCGTCGGTTCTGGCCCCATGAAAAATCATCCTGCTCTATAAAGAGCGGTCGCTCTTCACCGTAGCTGACTGTTCTTATTCGTGAAGAATTAATACCGAGGTTTACCAGATAATCTTTCACGTTGATCGCCCTTCGTTCTGCAAGGGCCAGGTTATATTCTTGTGTTCCCCTGTCATCACAATTACCTTCGATAATGACAGTGTTGACAACCTGTTGAAGCTGCTCGGCGTTTTGTATCATCCGGTCCGCCATATCCGGACGAACCCCCGCCTGGTCGAAATCGAAATAGATTGGTGCGAGGCCCTGAGAGGAGCGGCCGTGCTCTTGTCTGTATTCGGCACTCTGTTCACCTTGCGTGCCGTCTATGGACAGGCTGCCGAGATGCTCAACGTTGTTTGGTGAGCTGTCATCCAGTGTTCCCTCGGCGGAGAGGCTGCTTTCGGAGTAGGATCCGTCAGCCAGTGGGTAGTTGAAATCCTTTCCCTCTGTCGTGGCTGAACTGCTTGTTCCTGTCGGATTCGGAGGAATAACCGATTTTTTTGCACAACCACCGGTGAGAAGGACAAGTGATCCGATAAGTACTGAGGCGAGCAAGGAGTTAACAATGATTTTTTTCATACCTTTTTTTATCCCCTGATTGTTGACATAAATTATTGGTTTCAGACTGTAATTTATTGAAGGTAATGGGAGAAAAACAACTATTATTTCCCTGATTAAAAACAACTATCTATTCTATCCGTATAAAAAGAGAGGTCAAGATATTTATCGTTGTGGTTAGCCGTATCAGGATTTATCTGTAAACAGGTTTGCCAGGGACCTTTGTTATGAGTAGATTGATGATCAATAAGAAACGTGCAGACATTTTATTACCCGAGGCGGGTGAATCTGCCGTTAAAGGATGACTATTATGAAATTTGCAGCGACCTGCGGAACAGGACTTGAAAATCTTGTTGCAGCAGAGGTTAAGGAGTTTCAGGGAGCCGATATTGAGATTGGCAGCGGCTCGGTCAGTTGGTCAGGCTCCCTTGAGAGTGGTTATCGTGCCTGTCTGTGGTCCCGGTTTTCCTCGAGGGTACTGCTGGAGGTGGCACAATGTACCCCGAAGAATGAGGATGATCTTTACTGCACGGTCAAGGAAATAAGCTGGCAGGATCATCTTACCAATAAAACAACCTTTGCTGTTGGCTGTTCTCTTGGCTCCGGGGCTCCGTTTAATCACAGTAAATATACCGCTCTCAAGGTTAAAGACGGTATTGCCGATTATTTTCGTTCAATAAGCGGGACACGCCCTCACGTTCAGGTGAACCGGCCTGGCGTTCGTGTCAATGTGTATGCGGACAGCGTTCGTACGATACTGTCAATCGATCTTTCCGGCGAGAGCTTACATAAAAGAGGGTACCGGCTTGAAACAGGGGAAGCTCCCCTCAAGGAAACGCTGGCGGCAGCAATCATTGCCTTGAGCGGCTGGGATGGTCAGTGGCCGCTGGTCGACCCGCTGTGCGGATCAGGAACGCTGCTGATTGAAGCAGCAATGATTTTAGGAGACGCCGCTCCCGGCCTGGGAAGGAGTTATTTTGGAATGCAGGGGTGGCGTGGACATGATGATGGATTATGGGCACGACTGGTGTCTGAAGCTGCTGAGAGGGAGGAAATCGGGCATAACAGGAGCTGGCCGCAATTAATAGGATATGATGGCAGCCGGTTGTCTGTTCGTCAGTCACGGTTAAATATCAAAAACGCAGGTCTTGATGACAAAATTTCTATCAGCCGTAGAGAACTGTTTGACCTGAGTCCTCCAGCTGATAAGGGTTTCCTGGTATGTAATCCTCCCTATGGAGAGCGGTTATCTGATAAAGAGAAGGTTAAGTATCTTTACAGGTTCCTTGGCAACCGCTTAAAGAAGTCCTTTCACGGCTGGCGTGTTGGTCTTTTTACCTCAAATCCTGACCTTGCCGATATGACAGGTTTGACCTGGGAGGACAAGCATCAGCTGTTCAATGGACCGATAGCCTGTCGACTTTTTGCCGGTGCGGTTGACAGCCACCCGACTCGAAATTTCCAGTGGAATATCACCCCTGTTGACCCCGAAGAAAAAAACAGCGATTTTGCTAATCGATTAAGAAAAAATCTAAAAAAGATGATCGGCTGGGCAGAGACCGAGGGTATCGAGTGTTTTCGGGTCTATGATCGTGATATGGCAGAATATAACGTCACCATTGATCTTTTTGGCAAGTGGGTACATGTGCAGGAATATGCGGCTCCGTCATCAATCAGTGAAACCCTGGCGGCAGAGCGGTTTGGAATTGTATTGAAGGGGGTGCGGCAGGTTTTGGGAGCCGGGCGTGACCGGGTGTACATCAAGACCAGAAAACGGCAGAAAGGAAAGACTCAATACCAGGGGAAGACCAAAAAAAGCGGTAAACTATACGAAATCAAAGAAGGGGAGTGTTCATTCCTGGTTAATTTCACTGATTACCTGGATACCGGACTCTTTCTGGACCACAGAAATAACAGGATGAGAATTGGTCAGGAGGCTGAAGGGAAAAAATTCTTAAATCTTTATGGTTACACCGGTACAGCAACAGTTCATGCGGTACTTGGGGGAGCCGTGTCATCAACAACAGTAGATCTTTCAACCACCTATCTGAAATGGGCTGAAATGAATTTTTCCTTAAACGGTATTTACCCCGACCGGCATCGGTTGGTTCATTCAGACTGTATTCAATGGCTCAAGGAACATTCTGATGTTTATGACCTCATTTTTGTTGACCCGCCCACATTCTCCAACACCAGGAAAAAATCACGGGTTTTCGATGTGCAGAAAGACCATTCCACCTTACTACATCTGGCCATGTCTCGACTGAGGGACAACGGGCTGCTCTTCTTTTCAACAAATTTCAGGTCATTTAAACTGGATGACAGACTGAAAGAGCAGTATGTTTGCAATAACGTCAGTAAAAAAAGTATACCGAGGGACTTTAATCAATCATCCCGTATTCACCAGTGCTGGGAGATACGGCATAAATAAAGTCCGGCCTTCCGGGGTAACGGTTTTGTACCCTTTGGGGTGCAGTGCCCGCAACGCCGAATTTGTAATTCCGTTGCAATAAATTGCCAGTTACTTGATATCATGATATTATCAGCATCCATCCCTGTTCCGATATCTAACCTGTCTGGAATCAATGAACCGGGAGGAACTATTTGTGCAGCGCAATTGTTGTTAACTATTCGTCGTCAAAGAGTTTTCACGTTATCAGTCTGAAAAGGGGGACTGGAGTTGAGCAGAGATAATAAAATTGCTGATCTCGAGCAACAGCTGAAAGAGAAGGATGAGTATATTTCCGAGTTGAAAGAGACGCTTGCGGGTTATCATGATAAAGCTGTTTCCTCAGAGGATACGGGTGGAGATAATGAGCAACTCAGGCTGTCTCTGAAAAAGCTGGAAAAAGACAGCCGGACAAAAAGTGAATTCCTGATGAGCATGGGGCATGAAATAAGAACCCCCATGAATGGTATTATGGGAATGACCAATCTGGTTCTAGAAACAGATCTCACCTCGGAACAGCGGCGTCATCTTGATATGGTTAACTCCTCAGCAGAAGGGCTTCTTGAGGTGGTCAACGATATTCTTGACTACACGTTGATAGAGTCGGGGAGCTTTAAACTGAACCTTGAGGATTTCAATCTTTCAGAAAGTCTTGATTGTGACCTCTATCTGATGAAATTGTCCGCACGTCAAAAGAATATCGATCTGGAATATCGACTGGGTAACGATGTACCCGAGTATTTAAACAGTGATGCTGATCGATTGGTTCAGGTGATAATGAATCTGGTCAATAATGCGGTTAAATTCACCGAAGAAGGAACAATTACTGTTAATGTTGAACGGCTGGAAGAAGAAGATGGTCAGGAAACGCTCAAGTTTTCTGTGACTGATACCGGAATTGGAATTCCGCCCGAGAAACAAAAAATTATCACTGACACCTTCAACCAGACCTATACTTCATACGCTCGAAAATTCTGGGGAGGGGGCCTGGGACTGGCTATATCCGCACAGATTGTTCACCTGGCTGGCGGAGAAATAGGGCTTGAAAGCAGTCCGGGGCAGGGGGCAATGTTCTGGTTTACCTGGAAATATGCCCAGCCATCCGGAGAAAACTCAGTATCGACGCCGGCGAGCACTGCAACAATCGCTGCAGACCAGGGTCAGGGCACCAACTTCATGCTCAAGGGGGCAAAGGTTTTGCTGGCTGAAGATGAGCCAATAAGCAGGATATTGATTGAGACATTACTGGAGCAGGCCGGTTTAGAGATTGATGTGGTAGAAAATGGAAAACAGGCAGTCGAAAAAGCTGCAGCCGGTGATTACCAGGCAATTTTAATGGATGTTCAAATGCCTGTCATGGACGGACTGGAAGCAACAAGGGAAATCAGAAACCATGAACGTCAACATGGAGGGCACCTCCCCATTGTTGCTTTAACCGCCCACGCGATGCATGGTGACCGTGAAAAATGCCTCCAGGCCGGTATGGATGACTACCTGACAAAACCGCTTGGAAAAGCAGAGTTGTTTGATGTACTCACACGTTACTTGACCAATACAGCACTTGTCGTTGATGGTGACCCGGTCAGCCAGCAGATGGTGGTGGAGTTTTTAATTGAGTCCGGCTGGCGGGTGACCATAGCGGAAACCGGCCGCTCTGCCATGTACGAGGCATCACTTTCTCCATTTGACCTTATTCTGCTGGATACGGCAATGGTGCAGGATGATGGGGCTGAGACAGCAAAAATCATTCGCCGTCTCGAGGAGTACTCAGGGCGACAGGCCTTGATTCTGGGAATAGAAAGCAGTGATGCCGATGATGAACTGGAGAAAAAATACAGAGAAAGTGGTGTCAATTCGTTCATAAAAAGACCGATTGATATCGATGAGCTGAAAAAACATATGGAGCAGCGGTGTTAGATAGATGAGAGGCGACAGTGAGTTAGCCTGCCGAGTCCTTGATTACCGCTGTTTGGACCTGAGTAATAACTTGTAACAACAGCTGTCTCCCCGTATAGTACCCTGCCCTGGAAATTTGTGACGGGGTGCTGTCTGCGTTAAGCGGAGCAGGGCCGTCTAACAGCAGCTCTTCTAATGTAGATAATATACCGAATTTACAACTCAAATAATTATGTCTTCCCACTATTCGCATGTCTGTCTGCACACCTACGGTTATGAACTTCCCCCCCGGGTATTGACCTCAAATAGTATCGAGCAGCGTCTTGAACCGATCTATGAACGACTGAAGCTGCCGAAAGGCAGGCTGGAAATGATGAGCGGTATTACCGAGCGCAGGTTGTGGCCGGAGGGGACGAGACCAAGCGAAGCAGCAGCAAAAGCAGGCCGCAGAGCACTCAGCGGTGCTGGAGTTGAACCAGAGCGCATAGAGTGCCTCATTTTTACTTCTGTTTCCCGAGATATGATGGAGCCTGCTACGGCCTCATTTGTCCATAACGCTCTGGGGCTGCCGCCGGACTGTCTTTTACTGGATATTTCGAATGCCTGTCTGGGCTTTCTCGATGGAGCGGTAATGCTGGCCAATATGATCGAGCTTGGCCAGGTTGAAAACGGGCTGATTGTTTCGGGGGAGACGGCAGAAGATCTTGTGGAGTCTACGATCCAGACATTGCTTGCGGACGAGAGTCTCACCAGAAAAAGTTTCAAAAGTGCTTTTGCATCTCTCACCATAGGGTCAGGCGCTATCGGTCTCTATATGTGCCGCTGCCAGCCTGGAAGCACGAACAGACCGAGACTGACCCATTGTGCATGGCGGGCAAACACGATGCACTCCGATTTGTGTCAGGGGGGAACAGCAGGATCAGCCCATACGCTGATGGCAACCAATTCCGAGGAGCTCCTTGTCCAGGGTGTGGATACGGCCAAGATGACCTGGGATGAATTTACCAGGGTGAGCGGCTGGCATCCGGATGATATAGACAGATTTTTCTGTCACCAGGTTGGCAGCGCACACGCCCGGATGCTTTTTGAACAATTGAAACTCGATCCGCAGAGAAATTTTGAAACCTTGCCGTTTCTTGGAAATGTTGGCTCTGTTTCCGCGCCAATTACCATGGCCATGGCCATAGAGCAGAATGTTTTCTGTCCCGGCCAGAAAGGGGCAATGCTGGGTATCGGCAGCGGAATTAACTGCATGATGCTGGGGGTTGAGTGGTGAGGAGCGGTTTATGCGCGGATCCACAATGAGAGGGAATATCAGCCCGGCCCAGGGGATGCGGCTGCTTGAACTGGCACGGTCCACTCTGGAGTATAGACTTGGAGTATCAGGTGAAGTCGGCCGAAGCGGCCTGGGGGATGAGTCACTGCAGCAGCAGTGCGGCACGTTTGTCACTTTGAAAATTAATGATGCGCTGCGCGGCTGTATCGGCAATCTCGAAGCAGATGGTCCACTTGTTGATTCAATTGAGCGAAATGCCTTAAATGCAGCGTTTCATGATCATCGCTTCCAGCCATTGGGAGCTGAAGAGTTAGCCAGGGTAGAGATTGATATTTCCATATTGAGCAGCCCTGAACGTCTGGATTACAGGGATGGCGATGACCTGGTCAGTAAACTGAGACCGCTGGTTGATGGTGTTATCCTGCGTCATGGCAGGAGCAGTGCAACATTTCTTCCCCAGGTTTGGAGTCAGCTGCCCAATCCGGTAATTTTTCTGGAACACCTGTGTCAAAAAGCCGGGTTGTCCCGGTCACTGTGGCAGAAAGAGCATGCCGATATATACATTTACCAGGTTCAGTGTTTCGAGGAGGAAAAGAGGTGATTGTAACCCTTGATCAAGTGCGGCTTGAGCAGATTGAGGCTTTGTACCAGGATATGGAGCAATCGTATGATCGTACGGCTTCTCTGTTGGCTCATAGCTGCACTGGTTGTCCTGATAACTGTTGTGATTCATATTTTCTGCACTTTACCTATATAGAGTGGAGCTATCTCTGGTATGGGATGAAGCTTCTTTCCCAGGAAAAACAACAGGAAATTATCAGCCGTGCACTGTTATATGAAAAAGGGAGTGAGAAACTGCTCGCTTGCGGGGAAAGACCGCGACTCATGTGTCCGCTCAATGAAAGCGGACGCTGTATTCTGTATAAATATCGACTGATGGTCTGCAGAACTCATGGAGTACCGGCTGTGATGACCCGCCCGGATGGCAAAAAAATAACCTTTCCCGGATGCTTCAGGTGCCAGGAGCTTGTTGATCAACATGATAGCGACATGCAGACAGTGATGATGGAGCGCACCCCATTGCTGAGGCGGCTTGTTGCTCTTGAGCAGGACCTGCTGGAAGGAAAGAGAAATCTTGTGCCGAAGGTCAGAATGACAATCGGAGGTATGCTGAAGGCGGGCCCTCCAACGGTGCCGCACTGTTCGGACCGCTGACAATACCGAATCTTTTGTGAGAAACAGAAATAAACCAGCTCAGACAATGGGAAAACGTTTGTGAAAGTAAGAGTTATAGCTAAACAACCAAACTCAAAGATGTGTTTTGTTTGTGGCCTTGCCAATGATTTCGGTTTAAAGAGTCGTTTCTATGAGCTTGAAAATAAGGAGATTATGGCCGTTTTTATACCCGCAGATGAACACCAGAGCTACCCGGGGCGACTGCATGGCGGGATAGCTGCTGCTATTCTTGATGAAACCATCGGCCGAGCTGCATTGAAACACAAAGCATCCGATTTCTGGGGGGTTACCGTTGATTTTTCGATGAAGTTCAGGAAACCGGTTCCGCTGGATCGGGAGATAAAGGTTATTGCCAGGGTTACACAGGAAAATAAACGCACCTTTGAAGGGACAGGTGAAATTATTCTGGCTGATAACTCCGTTGCCGTCGAAGGTAAAGGTCGTTACCTGAAAATGGATCTATCCAGAATTACAGAGTTTGATTTTGAAGGTGAAGAATGGCAGGTTATCGATGAATCAGAAGATCCTGCCGAGATTATTCTGTAATACCTTTTTTTATCCTGTTGAAAACAGCGAAGCCATCAAAGCCGCTGCCTCTCCTGCCCCGTTTATCGGATAAGGGGCAGCCCTGCGTTTAAGCAGTTGCGGCAGATCTCCAAGCCATTGACCAGTGAAGAACTGCTGTTGATCATATATCACTCCTGCCAGATTATTCCGCACAAACTGCTCCAGAGCACCAGATTCCGGGAACTCAGCTCGGCGTACACAGGCAATTGAGGCAGCACTCTGACAACATTCGGCAATTGTTGAGTACCCACTCTTGCAGATCACCAGGTCGGAGCTATTGATCAAGTCCGGGTGATACAAATTGGTGTTGTAGGCCAGCGCATAGATATTGTTATTTATCTGGATGTTCTCCTTCTGACCGGCGAGGATAAAATAATAATGCTCATAATCGGAAAGAAGATGAATGAACGGTAATTCTGTTGAAATACCTCCCGTGGTAACCAGGACAATAGTTCTTCCCCGGCAGTTGAGTGTCTGCCTTAATTCATCTGGAACAGACCTGAGTTTCCTTGATATGGGCTGGCATCTTAGATCGCAGGGGGTCTTTATACATACTGGTTCTGCCTGAATATGAAAATCAGCCTGTGCATAGAGTTCTTTAAAAATGGGAACAAATGATTGAAGTTCCGGAGCTTGGTTAAAGTGAGCATATATCCAGTCCCAGGTAAAATTTTCAACCAGCACAGCGGGTATTGAGCATAGTTTAGCCACGTAAATCCCCAATATGGAGATATCGGATAAAATAAAGACTGAGGATTTACAGATTTTTTTGAGTCTTTCAAGCTCTGTTGTTTCAAATGGTATGAACTGTTGCAGGGCCGAAACGGTACCTGGAATGTCAAAGATAAAACTGTCTTTTTGCAGTAGTCCCACATCAACTGTCACCGGGTGATAACGATAGTGGAGTGAGGTGGATTGGAAAACTTTTTCAGGGACGGTCGTTATCAGATGAATTCGCAGATTCGGTTTTGTTGCCTGCAGAGCTTCAAGTATGGCGATGGTTCTGGTGGCGTGTCCGAAGCCATGTGGGGAGATAAAACAGGCTATTTCAGTTTTCATACGGTTCAGGCATGATGATGAGGCTTGTCGCCATAAACGTGAACGTGCTTATGGGCATGAACAAAGCCGTCAGTGCAGCGGTGCAGGTGGCCATGTTCAATGGTATAGAGTGTGTCTGTGGTTTCCTCAAGGAAATCCCAGTCATGGGAAATAATAATCTGAGCGAGATCGAGATTCTTGAGAACGTCCATCAGCTGGTTTCTTGTTTTTGGATCAAGGTTGTTCGTTGGTTCATCAAGAAGCAGCAGGCGGGGCTTCATGACAAGGATTGTCGCCAGGGCCACCAGTTTTTTTTCCCCGCCTGATAAACGATGGGTAACCCTGTCTTCAAAGTTTTTCAAACCAAGATCGTGGAGTACGCTATGGGCAAGATCACGTGCTTCTTCCGGTGGGTGACCGAGATTGAGTGGACCGAATGTGACATCTTCAATTACAGTTGGTGAAAACAGCTGGTCATCGGAGTTCTGGAATAAAAAACCAACAGATTTTTGAAGGAGTCTGTAGTCTTTCCGATCTTTTACCTCGTTTCCATTAAATAAAATCGTTCCCTGTTGCGGTTTGAGCAGGCCGACCATCAGCTGAAGGAGCGTCGTTTTACCACAGCCATTTGCTCCGATCAGGCCGGTTTTCCCTTTGTCTATACTAAAATTGCACGTCTCAATCACCGGGGATTGAGACGGATAGCAATATGAGATGTCTTTTAGTTCAAGAAGCGGCTGGGGAGTGTTCATAATCTGTTTTTCCTGTTTGGTATGCCGATAAAGATCATGAAGGAAAATACTCCAACCAGACAAGTATCAGGCTGTACACGGAAACCATGGTGATGAGCAGGTAACTCTTAAAATCGATTGAGGGCACTGATAATGGAATAAATCGACCATTGAACCCCCGTAAAATCATGGCCTGGTGAACGCGATGCGCCTGTTCCCAGCTTTTCACAAGCGTCATCCCGAACAGATAGCCAAAGGTCCTGTAGGTGTGAATAGTGGTCGAGGGAGTAAAGCATCGCAATCGTGCTGCGCGGAGCAATCTCCTGTATTCCTGTTCTATGACAAAAATGTAGCGATAGCTAAAAAGAACCAGGTAACAGAGTCTGAGCGGTAACCCGAGTTTTTCAAGACCATAGCCAAGAACAGACAGGTTAGATGTGTTGAGCAGGGCCATCATGGCAATCAGAATGGTATTTGTTTTTAGACCGATAAGCAGAGCGAGTCTGGTTCCTTCAACACTGACCGGTACTAAAGAGAAGAGAATCTTCTGCTCACCGCCATAGGTAAGCGGCAGGGTCAGCAGCAGAAACAGTGTGAAGGTGTTGACCAGGATCAGCCGTTTGAGCACCTGCCTGACAGGAAGCCTGGCAATCGTTACGAGGACCAGGGAGAGAATGCTGAACCCTGCTATCACGTAGAAGCTCTCAGTCGTTGCAGCAGGGAGAACGATTATAAGGGCGGTGATAACCTTTGCAGCTGCATCCATTTTATGAAGCAGGGTTGTGCCTTCAGCAAAGGGCTCTTCTATCATTTTAATTACCAAGAAATGGGTTCGGGTCAAAATAAACCCAAATTACGGCTCCAAGCTCAACCTTCTTTTCTTCACCATCTTTTCCCTTTAGACTGTACTCAGCATCAGTGAGCGCCGAAAATCCCCACCATCCGGGAAGGGGACAGGCAAAAGAGAAATTACCATTTTCATCAGTTTTGACGACCTGGGTTATGTGAGCATCTGTTGGTGCAATCCATTTTTCCTGGTTGTACAGTTCGACTTCAACGTCGATTCCTGCCATCGGGGTGTTGTCAACCAGAACCTGTCCGGAAAAAATGTTCCCGGCATAGTTTCCATACGGTCTGACAAGCGGAACGATCTCTGTTTTCAGCCCTAACGGTGAGTCCCATCCCTGATCATCGCCGTAGGCGGAGATGATTGTTTTGGAATAATGTACGATAAAAATATCCTCAGCCTGCTCCCAGTATGGTGCCTGCTCCATGACAAACCAGTAGAGGCCCGGCTTGGTGGGCTTGTAGCTCAGTTTCCAGGCTTTATGGTCTAAAAAAAATGTCTCGAGCATGATTCCTTTGAGGTCCTGCTTTGTATTGTTTCCGGCAACAAAGACAGTTTGGGGCCAATCAAGATCCATTCCCTTGTTTTCAAAGGGGTGAGCAAAAGCAAAGGTTACTTCCACTTCCGGTTGTTTTTGATTTACCTGGCTCGATGAAGGAATTACCATCCCAAAGTGAGCCTGGGCCGGCAGGGAGGTAAGGATGGCCAGAAGACATCCGGCGATCACCGTGATCAACTGATGATTACATGTTTCTTTTTGGCTGAGAGCCCTAAAAGCATTCATTGCATTATTCTCCTTTACTTTATTTAAAGGTTTTTCTGCTTGCGACTTAGAAACCAGGCGATGATACCGGCACATCCAACCAGGTATCCTATTCCTGCACCGATATCCTTGATCGTTGGGGAATGGTTAACGAGCGCGCCGATATTTTTTCTGATCGGTGCAAGTTTATTTTCCAAGTGTATTGCCAACAATTGCTCAAATTCCGATTTACTCAGACAGGACGGGATTTGGCTGTCAGTCTGTCGATTTGATAACTGTCTGTCAGGGTCTGGCAGTGGTGAGGGAGTTTCAGCAGAACCGCCGTAGTCTGCAGCCTGTATTATCCAGTGAGCCTGGTGACCGTCACCGCCGCTGACAATAATGTCAAGCGGCGGTGATTGTTTGAGGATTTCTTCTGGAATGGTGAAAGAGAAGGTACCGTCTTTGTCGTTTTTTCCGGTGAGAATGGTTTCCTCGGTCACGGAGTTAATCACCTTGACCGTTCCATGGACCAGCGTGCGCCCCCCGGAGAATGAACTCTCAACAGTAATGGTGCCGTTTTCAGCCCAGACAAACAGATTGATCTTGTGAGCAAAGGAATAGGAAGGCCAGAAAAGGGTCGCCAAAACGGATAACAGTATGACACGCTTGAGATTCATGGTCGTTTTTCCAGAGAAAAAGATAATATTTCCGGTTGTACCCGTACTAAAAAGCTGACGGTGAACATGGTAATAATTCCCTCCAGGACTGCGATCGGAAGGTTCCATAGAACAAGAAGATATGATGCTGCCTGAAAACCTTCGTTGGAAAAAATAAGGCATCCTGCCATAAGCAGAGATGAACCGAGTACCGATAAAAAGCCGGCTCCAAAAGAGATCAGCAAACGTTTCTTACCATTTGTCTGAAGTCCTGGCCTCAGCACCAGCCCAAAGATGACCGCGGGAAGGCAGATTATCGTGGTGTTTGCTCCAAGCACTATAATCCCGCCATACCCAAAGAGAACGGCCTGTAAAAAAAGGGCCGCCAGAATAGCAGGGAATGCCGCCCATCCAAGTATCAGCCCCAGGAGTCCGTTGAGAAGCAGATGGACTGATGCTGGTCCTATCGGTACGTGGATGAACGAGGCGATGAAAAAAGCGGACGAAAACAAGCCAATCGTCATCACCTGATCGTAGTCAATCTTTTTCAAGCCGATCATCGTCCCTGCTGCGGTGATGATGCCACCACTCACGAGAGCCGGTATCGTAAGTACTCCTTCTGAAATGTGCATGTTCCCTTTTCCGTCAATGCAGGTTTTTTCCGGTGGTGCTCATGGCCAGGTTGCAGTTTCTCACACCTTTCAGTGATCGCAGACCATCGGCCAGTGCTACCACTGAGTCGGCTTTTCCCTTGATGATGACGACTTCAAGACAGTTGTAATGATCCATATGAACATGAGTTGTTGAAACCACCTGGTGATGGTAGTTATGCTGTATCTCTGTCAGTCTTTCCTGGAGATTGGGCTGATGGTGGTCATAGACAAGTGAAATAACGCCCATAACCTGTTTATCCGCCTGCCACTCTTTTTCCACGAGAACCGCTCGAATTAAATCCCGGATTGCTTCAGATCGGTTGACATATTTTCGCTGGCTGATGAAGTTATCAAAATCAGCGAGCAGTTTTTCATCCATTGAGACGGTAAATCGTTTGAGCACGGTAACACCTTTTTTGTATTTGTGTTACGATATGGCCTCAAGTATTCTGTGTCAACCTTTTTTGAGGAGTGAGTCTGGTAATGGCTGGTGGAAATAATGGTGGTCAGGAAGCCAACAGACAAGAGGGCTGCAAATTTGATGTCATCGGTGTTATCCACTCCTGTTTTCCTGAAAAATTCGGTATTCCAAGGCAGGCCGGGTTGGCACCTTCGGCGCTGGCTACAATTGAGCTCATCGATCCGTTTAACCGGCAGGAAATGGTTCGCGGTCTTGAAACGTTCACTCACATCTGGATTCAGTTTCTGTTTCATCAATCACTATCTGAAGGGTGGAAAGCAACCGTCCGTCCCCCCCGTATGGGGGGCAAAGAGCGTCTTGGTGTATTTGCCACGAGAAGTCCCCATCGGCCCAATCATATCGGGCTCTCTGCTGTCAGACTCCTTGAACTGAGACTATCTGGAAGGAGCGTGGAGCTCGACATAGGTGGAGTTGATCTGCTTGATGGTACACCGGTGCTCGATCTTAAGCCTTATATTCCTTACAGTGACTGCCTGCCTGAGGCGACCGGGGGCTGGCTTAAAAATCCTTTTCCTGAGATGGAGGTGGAATTTTCCGGGCAGGCCGAAGCATTCTGCGACCATTATGAGCAACTGCGCGGCAGACCTCTTTCAACACTGATTCGTGAGGTCTTGAAAACAGACCCGCGGCCTGCCAGCCAGAGAAATAACCGTACCGGTTTCGGTATATCCTTTTGGGATGTTAATATTCGTTGGAAGGTATCGGGGAATACCTGCAGCATTGAGGAGTGTGAACTGGTGATCGACTCGGATAGCTTCTCATCAGGCTCGTAAGCCTTCAGGTTTGCTGCTCTTGTACACAGGCAGGTGTATGGTAAAGGTTGAGCCGCTTCCTTCAGTTGATTGACAGGTAATCGTTCCTCCATGTGCTGCTATAATACCGTATGATACAGAGAGGCCAAGACCGGTTCCCTCCACTTCCGGCTTTGTTGTGAAGAATGGTTCAAAAATACGATCCATTACAGAACCGTTAATTCCTGACCCTGTGTCAGTAATGTCAAGGTTGAGAAAGTCCCCATCGCAGTCAGAAGAAATAATCAATGCCCCGCCTTTCGGCTTCATTGCTTCAATGCCATTTAGGATAAGATTGAGAATCACCTGGGCGAGCTGATCCTCCTTTCCTAAAATAACCGGGAGCTCATTGTTATGAATAACCGTGGGAACAATATTGTTGTCTAAAAAGGTCTTTTGCTGAAAGAACAGTACCTTGCTGATGATATCTTTTATATCGCAAAATGTTCGTGCTGTGTTCTGGGCTCCGTAGAGGTTTTGAATATCTCCGATGAGATCCTGCATTCGACCACATTCGCTTATGGCAATATTCAGTAAGGTATTATCTTCAGAAGACAGAACGGAACGGTCACGAAAATCTTTCAGTAAAGCCCTTATTCCGAGCAGAGGGTTACCAAATTCGTGGGCAATGGAGGATGATAACCTCCCTAACGCGTTCTGTTTTTGAGTTGTTACCAGGTGACTTATTAACTCTTCTTCATAGGTCACGTCTCGGCTGACCGCAACAAGATTGGTGATCTGGCCAAGCTCATTTGAGATCGGTGACGTGGCGACATCAACGACTCGATTTTCTCCGGCTTTGTTCCTGAACCTGACTCGACCCTGCCAGGCGGAACCCCTGAGTGTTTGTTTGGTGGCGGCCTGATAAGCCTGTTTTAATGTGCCATCATCTGACAGATAATCTATCTTTTTCCCTGTAATCTCATCAAGACTGTACCCTGTAAGCGTTTCAAACCCGGGATTTACATAAACAAAATTGAGGTCCTTGTCGGTGATAACGACAGAAATCGGAGAATTATCCAGCGCTTCTTTGAGCAGCTCCATCTGATGGCGAAGCTCTCGCTGACCGCTGGTATCGCAAAAGAATACCACCCCACCCGAACACCTACGCTCCGAAAATGTTGGGTATGCTCGCACTTCAGCGTAGAAACCATTATCAGAAGAACAGGAAATATATGAATCTTTACAGAAAAAAGTCCTGCCCTCCATGACCGTGTCCAGCAATCCTGTGTCTTCAATCTGGGCTTGTTTTTTGAGACCTTGACAATGAAAGAGGTCGGAATATTTTTTCCCGACAATGTCCTCTTCCGCCGTCAGTTGTAATAACTGGACACATTTTGTATTGGCAAAGAGTACAATACCATCGGAATCGATACCGAAAACCCCTTCCTCTGTTGAATTGAGAAACAGACGCAGCTGTTGTTCTCCCCCCAGTACCTCACGATAAGCTGAATACCCTCTTTCCTGCATCGAAGACAAGGCGTGAGCTACCGCATCAAGTTCATCAGGCTGCCTCCTGTCTTCCTTACGGTCAAGGCGGAGCGGAGGGTGCTGCTTATCGACGGTCATTCTGGATACGTGGGCGGACATCGCCTGGAGATGCCTGGTAATGAGATACTGAACAGCCGCCAAGGCCAGCGCTGCCACGATAAATGTTTTAACAGCATTGGAGAATAAGACGATCAGAGCCCGCCTGGTCAGCTGCTGGTAAACCTTTTCAAGGTTTGCGACAACCGTTAAGGTACCTATATGTTCCAGACGGTTCCGGTTCAGGTATTGAATCGGCAGCTGGGCTTTAAAACGGTCAACATCTGTTTTGTGGCCGCTTGACCATTGGACCGCATCATCAATGCTGACCGCGGCATAAATAATATCATCTCGATTGGTGATGCCCTTGAGCAGGGTGTTAACCTGGTTATCATCCATAATCCAGGTATTTTCAGCGATTGATGGAAGGTAGGTCTCGTCCAGGGAAGAAAGGTATGATTCTATGCTGCCCACCTCACTGCGATAGTCCAGATAGAGCTGCAGCCCGGTACTGAAGAGGGCAACGATCGTACTGATTGCAATAAACCACCAGACAAGTTTTTTGGCGACGGGTGAGTTTAAAGGATACATAGTCATTTGGCTTACCGGGCAGCAGCTGTGTGCTTAACGGCTCATATATTTTTCTATAATTTGTTGGGCAAACATTGACTGTTGAAGCTGATCACTGCCGTTTTGCAACCGTTTTATAATGTCCGGGTCTGTCTCCGGATGAGCACCAAGGTAATAACCGCTTTCTGATATAAACAGGGCGGGCTCAACAGCACTCATCTTGAGATCAACTGATTTCAGGGCTCTATAGATGGTGTATTCGTTTCCGGTTATCAGGTCGCATCTCTTGTTCAGAAAGAGTTTTGTTTGAATTGATTTGTTTGGTGTCTTGACAATATTTATAGTTTCTTCAAACCCAAGTTCTTCCATTCTTGTGGTGAGTGAGTGACCGAGTATGACTGCGGTAACGTATTTCTTTGCATCTTCAAGGTTTTTAAGCTTGATGTCCTCACGTCCTCGAAATTTATAAAGATAGGTTCGTTTGGTGAGAATTGGCCCGATCCATTTAAAAAGGGATTCCCGGTTTGATGTTCGGTTCAGTGTGTAAATAAACTGATTTTTTTGTTTTTGAACCAGATGGTATGATCGTTTCCAGGGGTAGATCTCGATCCGGGCCTGGTAACCGGCCAGCCGAAATATTTCTTCGATTATTTCTGTGGCAATTCCTACGATCTGACCATCTTCTTCATAGTGAACGGGGGGGAGTGGTTCTGTAAAGACTGTCAGGTCAAGAGCGATGGCCCAGAGTGGGGACAGTATAAAAAGAACAGAGGCCGCAAGTGTAATAAGAAAGCGTTGGATGATTTTATATCTGGCGACTACTCTTCGCCTTTGTTTGCAATTATGCAATAGACCCGTCCTCCGATCTTATACTGATTCGTGACAATATCATAATCGAGACTGCTGCCGTTGATTTCGAGGTTGTTGCCGGTAAGACGTGTGTTCACCGGTGAATGAATCGTTTGATTACTATCGTTGTAGTACAATAGCTCGGTGAAAAGGTTCTGGTTTTCCACACCACGTGAAACCTGAACATCTTGTTGAAGGGTAAGTTTTCTGGTTTCCGTGTTGTACAATCCTTTTTTGGCTTTTATTTTCACAAGTTCCCCGTCCTTGCCAAACAGGTCTGCATCGACCGTGGTCAATTCGAATTCGTTGGGAACCTCGGTGGTGTATGCCGTATCAGCTCGAACCTCGGCCGTTTTTTTTCCCAGCTGGTCCTGGATAATCACCACCTCTTCCATGATGAAATTGTGAACATTTTTGTCTCGTTTGCCAAAATCCGGGTCATATCCTCCGCGGGGCTCCAGGAAGGAAGCCAGTGGCAGGCGCCAGACAGGAAACGTTGCCAGCAGTAGGAGAGGTATAAGCCAGAGTAGATTACGGGTATGCAGCATTATTTCATGTACTGTTGTAAGAGACGGTCATGCATCCCTTTGGACTGAATAATCAGATCACAGACTTCTCGAACTGCACCGGCCCCGCCTTTGCAGCTGGAAACGAAATGACAGAGCTCTTTAACTTCTGGAACACCATTGAGAGGACAGGCTGCCAAACCCGCTCTTGAGAGCAGCGCCAGGTCGATCCAGTCATCGCCCATATAGCAGACCTGGTAAGGTTTCAACGTCGACAATTTGAGAATTTCTTTGAATGCGTCGAGCTTATTACCAATACCCTGCATGATATATTTCATACCGAGTTCTTCAGCTCGTCTGCTGACCAGTTCAGACTTACGTGCCGTTATAATTCCCACCTCGACGCCGCCCTTCTGTACCAGTCGTATGCCAAGCCCGTCCTGGGTATTAAAGGATTTTCCTTCGCTGCCATTTTCTGTGTAGATCAATGATCCATCGGTAAGAACGCCATCAACATCTAAGAGCAGAAGTTGAACGGGATTTGCCTTGGTCATCAGTAGCTGATACTCCGGACTGTCATTTTGACGGCTTCGCTCATGCGAGCGATTGCGATAATTTTCCAATATCTGGCAGTCTGACGGGTGAGAGTCAGAATCGTTTGGTGGGCAATGGCTGCTCATTGTTGAAGGAAATGGCTGAGTATTAAGTAACGCATGCTCGAATGCGAACAATCTGTTCTAAAACAGACTCAATTGAGTCCAGAGCAATGGAGTTTGGACCGTCGCACAGAGCATTCTCGGGATCAGGATGAACTTCCATAAACAGGCCGTCAATACCAACCGCCACAGCTGCCCGGGTAAGAGGAGCTATATATTCCCGCTGTCCTCCTGATGAGCCGCCGGCACCCCCTGGAAGTTGAACGGAATGCGTGGCGTCATAGATAACAGGGCAGTTGAAGCTTCTCATAACAGGCAGAGATCGCATATCGACGACGAGATTGTTGTAGCCAAAGCTTGCACCTCTTTCAACGAGCATAACCTTACTGCTGCCGCTTTCACGGATTTTGGTGACAGCATTCTGCATATCCCAGGGAGAAACGAACTGACCTTTTTTCAGGTTAATCGGTTTACCGGTTCGGGAGACAGCGGCCAAGAGGTCCGTCTGTCGACACAGAAAGGCTGGTATCTGGATGATGTCCAATACCTCGGCGGCGATTTTCGCCTGCTGGGGCTCATGAATATCAGAAACTACAGGAACGTTCATCTCAGACCTGATCCGGGCCAGTATTTCCAGACCATGTTCAATACCGGGGCCTCGGTAAGAGGTGATTGACGTCCGATTTGCCTTATCGAAGGAAGCTTTGAAAATATAAGAAAGACGGAGTCTGCTGCAGATTTCCTGCATGGTCTCCGCGACCGTTCTTGCGAGGTCTACGGACTCAAGAACGCAGGGACCGGCAATCAGCAGCAGCGGCTGGCCGGTGCCGACCTGGATTGCGGTTCCATTGGGATGTTCTATTGAGACTGGGTCTATATGCATTGGATCCTGCTACTTTTTATGCTTGAGAGCCGCTTTGATAAACTCCCTGAACAATGGATGGGGCTTCATCGGTTTCGACTTGAATTCCGGATGAAATTGACAGCCTAAAAACCATGGATGATCTTCGATTTCAACGATTTCCACAAGGTTGTTGTCTGGCGATGTCCCGGATACTTTGAGGCCGGCGTCTTCAAGCTTCTGGCGATATTCGTTGTTAAATTCAAAGCGGTGTCTGTGCCGCTCGGAAATTTCTTTGTTCTGGTAGGCGTTCATGGCAAAACTATCTTCTATCAGGACGCATGGATATGCCCCCAGCCGCAGGGTGCCGCCCATCTCGGAAGATTCGTCTCTTACCTGGACCTTATTGTTACGATAATCAAACCATTCTTTACAGAGATAGATTACCGGATCTGCAGTCTTGGGATCCAGCTCTGAAGAGTGAGCATTGGGAATACCAGCAACATTACGGCTGTAATCAACAACAGCCAGCTGCATGCCCAGGCAAATTCCAAAAAACGGTATCTTGTTTTCACGTGCATAGGTGATCGCTTTAATTTTCCCTTCCGCCCCTCTCTTGCCAAACCCTCCGGGAACCAGGATTCCCTCACAGCCCTGAAGCAGCTCTTTAGGATCTTTTGTTTCAAGATCCTCAGCGCTCAGGTAGCGGAGATTAACTTCGGCATGATTCGCTATTCCACCATGGACAAGTGCTTCGTGCAAACTCTTGTATGACTCTGTCAGGTCAACATATTTTCCGGTAATCGCTATGGTTACCGAATGTTTCGGAGCATTCAGGTTCTCCACCAGCTTTTGCCACGGTTCGATGTTGGGTTGGCCGGTCCAGACATTCAGCAGCTCCAGAATCTTGGAATCAAGTCCTTCTTTGTGCAAGCGTAGAGGAACCTCGTAGATATTATCTACATCCACTGCTGTAATAACAGCGTCTTTTGGAACATTACAAAACAGGGCAATCTTTGATTTGAGATCGGAAGTCAGCGGTACTTCTGTTCGACAAACGAGAATGTCGGGTTGAATTCCGTCAGCTCGCAGTTCCCTGACGGAATGTTGGGTGGGTTTTGTTTTAACTTCTCCTGCGCTCTTAATATATGGGACAAGGGTCAGGTGAATGAACAATGTGTATTCCCTTCCCAGATCACCCCGCAGCTGACGGATGGCCTCAACAAAAGGCAACCCCTCAATATCTCCAATCGTTCCGCCAATTTCAATAATTGCGATATCAACACTTCCGTCAAGTTGCCGAATGGCTGCTTTTATTTCATCGGTGATGTGGGGAATTACCTGCACTGTACCACCAAGGTACTCGCCACGGCGCTCCTTGGTGATAACTGAATAATAGATTCTGCCGGAGGTGTAATTATTAACCTGTGCCATCACCGCATTGGTATATCGCTCATAATGTCCCATGTCGAGATCGGTTTCGGCACCATCGTCAGTCACGTAAACCTCTCCGTGCTGAAATGGATTCATGGTACCGGGGTCAACATTAATGTATGGGTCAAGCTTTTGAAAAGTAACGGTGAGGCCCCTGCTTTCAAGAAGTGCACCAATTGATGCGGCGGCCAATCCTTTACCAAGAGATGACAGGACACCGCCGGTAATAAAAATAAATTTTGTTCGCTTGGTATTAGATTTTTTCATGCTGGTCCCGTGGAATGAATTATCTGGTGAGTTTGTTCGCTCTTTTTATACAACTAATTTCTACCAGAGGCAACTGCTCAGCTGGTTTAAATTTTCTTTTACGGAGGTGATTACTTGTCACAGGGGGAGGACGTGAATATCATGCTATTAGATAAGAATAATTCCTAAGAGGAGTTTGTGATGAACTATATATTGTTAACGAGCCTGCTGGCACTGGTCATGGTGGCCTCTTTTTCAGATAAAGTAAGGGCAAAAGATATCGAGTATACGGCAATCTTCGGAGGAGGATGTTTCTGGTGTATGGAACCACCTTTTGAGCAGCAAGCCGGCGTTATTGACGTTGTTGCCGGTTATACCGGCGGAGTTCAAGATGAGGCGACCTATGAGCAGGTGAGCAGCGGCAGAACCGATCATATTGAATCGGTCAAAGTTCGCTATGACCCTGAGCAGGTCTCCTATCGTGAGCTGCTTGATATTTTCTGGCGACAGATTGATCCGACAGATGGCGGAGGACAGTTTGCCGACCGCGGCAGCCACTATAAAACGGCTATCTTTTATTCTTCCGATGAGCAGAGGCAGGCAGCAGAGCAGTCAAAGAAAGAACTCCAGGACTCAGGAATATTTAATCGACCCATCGTAACCGCTCTTTTGCCGGCACAACCATTTTATGAAGCCGAGGAGTACCATCAGGATTATTACCAGAAGAACGTTTTGCATTATTCAGCCTATAAGAAAGGTTCAGGCAGGGAGGCATTTATTGAGAAGGTCTGGGCTGAAAAGGAGATGGGGACAGGAGGGTTCGTGAGACCTGGTGATGATGAACTGAAAAAATCACTGAGTAGTCAGCAGTATAATGTGACCCAGAAAGAAGGTACAGAACCACCCTTTAAAAACGAATATTGGGACAATAAGGAAGATGGCCTTTATGTGGATGTCGTCTCCGGAGAACCGCTTTTCAGCTCCACTGACAAATATGATTCAGGGACAGGCTGGCCAAGTTTCACAAAACCACTGGCAGCAGAGAATATCTCTGAGAATCGCGATGTATCACTTTTTATGGTTCGGACCGAGGTGCGGAGCAGCCAAGCCGATTCTCACCTCGGTCATCTTTTTGACGATGGGCCACCACCGACCAACCAGCGATACTGCATCAACAGTGCTTCGTTGCGATTTATTCCAGTGGATGAGTTGGAATCAAAAGGGTATGGACAATATAAGGCCTTATTCGATGGCAAGTGAGGCCGCTAAACAGGCAGTGACTTAGACAATCTAGACAACCATAGGCTCACCGTTGATTCAGACATATATGCTCAACCTGGGGACCGACCGTTTTCCAGTCAACACAGGGGCGGGCAAATCCTTTGGGCTTGATCAGCGGACACCCGAAAGCGGCGTCGTCAATATAAATTTCACCATATGCCTTGGGGCTTGATGTCCATGACTCCTGGGTCGGGTTTTTATTGACGCCGAACAGCTCAACACCTTCAGATTGCAGGTAATTAACTGCATCGGTGAGGAGGGTGCCCATCATTTTCCCGTCAGATCGCATGGTATAGAGAATTATCTTGCCCCCGGCATTATGTATGCGCTTCAGCCATTTTATTGCATCCGGTACCGGTTTCCCAATTTCAGGGAAGCGATGATCAACTATAGTTCCATCAAAATCTACACAAATATACATAGTATCGTAAGGATGTTAAATCGGGTGACTTGAAAGAGAAAGTACGAGGTACTGTCAGTGAAACAGGCAACCCGGTGGGTCAATTACCGGATTGCCTGTTGTCAGTTGTTTTTACATGATCGGTTTCATGGCGCTCATGTAGGATCTCAGTTCCTCCCCGGTTACCTCAACTTCTGTGTAGCGGATGGCCTCGTTGACATCAATAAGATCAAGGTTGTCGACCCCGCAATCTTTTAGATCAAGACCTTTGCCGATTACATCAACATCGACACTCTTCATGAAATCAGTCAGAAGCGGTTCTGCCTCATGGGCAAAAAGATAGCAGCCGTATTCCGCAGTGTCGGAAATGACGACATTCATCTCGTACAATTTCTTGCGGGCGATCAGGTTTGCAATGAGAGGTACCTCGTGGAGAGATTCGTAATATGCTGATTCTTCTTTAACTCCTGCGGAAACCATCGTATCAAAGGCCAGCTCCACTCCGGCCTTTACAAAGGCGACCATCAGGATACCATGATCGAAATACTCCTGCTCAGGGATATCCTCTGTCATCGATTCAGCTTTTTCAAAGGATGTTTCACCGGTCTCTTTTCGCCATTTGAGAAGGTTGGCATCATCGTTTGCCCAATCCTGCATCATGGTAGAAGAGAAGGTGCCGGACATGATATCATCCATATGTTTTTCAAAAAGCGGGTTCAAGATGTTTTTCAGCTCTTCCGCCAGCACAAAGGCTTTTATTTTTGCTGGATTTGAAAGTCGATCCATCATGTTGGTGATACCACCATGCTTCAGCGCTTCAGTGGTAACTTCCCAGCCATATTGTACAAGTTTGGAGGCATATCGTGAGTCAATGCCATTCTCAAGCATCTTGTCGTAACAGAGCAGGGTTGCCGTCTGCAGCAGTCCGCAGAGAATTGTCTGTTCTCCCATAAGGTCAGACTTAACCTCTGCGATAAAAGAGGACTGAAGTACGCCGGCACGATCCCCTCCGGTCCCGCAGGCATAGGCTTTGGCAATCTCCCATCCTTCACCTTTGGGGTCATTCTCACGATGGACAGCGATCAGTGTGGGGATGCCGAACCCTCTGGCATACTCCTCACGCAGCTCGGTACCCGGACCTTTCGGTGCAACCATGATTACGGTGATGTCTTTTCGAATCTGCATCCCTTCTTCAACAATGTTAAAGCCATGCGAGTATGACAGACATGCCCCGTCCTTCATCAGAGGCATGAACGAGGTGACCGCATCGGTATGCTGCTTATCAGGAGTCAGATTGACCACCAGGTCAGCGAGCGGCATCAGCTCCTGGTAGGTTCCAACCACAAATCCGTGCTCGGTGGCATTTTTCCATGACTGCCTCTTATTGCTGATTGCATCGTCACGAAGCGCATATGAAACGTCCAGACCCGAATCACGTAAATTCAGTCCCTGGTTCAAACCCTGGGCGCCACAACCAACGATGATGATTTTCTTACCCCGGAGGGCCTCAACGCCGTCAAACTCTTCTGCTTCCATGAAACGGCACTGTGCCAGTTCCTCTATCTGCAAACGCAAAGGCAGTGAATTAAAATAATTTTCTCCCATGATATATCTCCTTTTTTTTGTGATCTTTTTAGATAATTTGATCGAACATGATGATTCCTTGATCTCATATATGACCTATTCAATATTGCGTCAAGTGATTTATATGTGATACTGTGTTGCACATTGCGCAACGATTGTTTTTTCACGGGGGGAACCACACCTCAAAACATTGTTTCGGGCCAGCATGGATATCAGAGAACTCAACCTTTTCCTGCACCTCACGGGGACCCTGCACTATGGTCAGACAAGCAGAGCCTGCAATATAACGAGATCCGGCCTGACCAAGGACTATCCAGCGGCTTGAGCAGGAGATTGGAGAACAACTGTTCATCCGTGATAGCCGCTCGGTCACCTTGTCGCGTGCCGGAGATTTATTTAAGGAATATGCCATCGATGTGATCCGTCGTCATCGTGCCCTCCAGGTCCAGATGGCAGCTGAGCATAATCTACACGGAGAACTTTCCCTCTACTGCTCGGTGACGGCCATTCTATCGATTCTTCCGGGTATAATTGTACGGTTTCGCCATGCCTACCCGGACATACATCTCAATCTCCAGACTGGTGATGCAGCAATGGCCCTGCCGAGCCTTGAAAGCGGTGAAGCCGATATTACGATCGCTGCATTACCGGACAGTTTACCCCGGCAGGTTGTTTTTCTGAAAATGCTTGAAACGCCGCTTATTTTTATCGGCCCCAGAAACCCTGAAGAACTGGGGCAATCGCTGTCCCTGAATAACTGGAGTAAGATTCCGGTTATTATGCCAAAACGCGGGCTCAGTAGAAGACGGTGTGAGCGCTGGTTCGCACAGAAAAAAATAACGCCTGCCATCTATTCATCTGTAGCCGGAAATGAAGCGATGATAGCGATGGTCGCCATGGGCTGCGGGATCGGTGTTGTGCCCCGGCTGGTGCTCAAAAACAGCCCGCTGCGCAACCGTATACGGGTCCTTGATGTAAGGTCGGCTCTCGATCCTTTTTCGGTTGGTGCCTGCACCACCAGATCCTTGAAACGCAGACCGGTCGTGGAAGCGTTCTGGCATATTGCTGAACAGGAAATACTCAATCGTTATACTTCACGAGGAATTGATGAAAACCATCCTGATAACAAATGATGACGGTATCTACAGTCCTGGGCTTTCAGCCCTCAAAGAGGCCCTGAGGCCACTGGGGAAGATCATAACAATTGCCCCTGACCGGGATAATTCGGCCATCTCCCATGCCCTGACCATGAATCGACCGCTCTTCCTTGAGCAGCTTGGTGAAGATCGTTACTCCCTGAACGGAACACCAACGGACTGTGTTGCGGTCGGTTTGAACAAAGTAGTCGATGGCCTTCCTGACCTGCTGGTATCAGGTATCAATTCCGGCCCCAATATTGGCGATGATATTTCGTACTCCGGGACGGTTTCTGCCGCAATAGAAGGAACCATGTACGCGGTACCTTCACTGGCTGTTTCTCTCGCCGGTAACGAACCACTGTCTTATGAGGTAGCAAAGACGGTTGTCCACGCTTTGGCAGCCAAAACAATGAAATATGGTTTACCGGCAAATACATTGATGAATATCAATATTCCCCATGACAAGAATATTTGCGGAATACGGGTTACCCGACAGGGGCGGCGTATATGGAAACAGGCGATTCAGGAAATAACGGACCCGTTTGGCCGCCTGCATTATTGGATAGGGGGAGGCACACCACTGCTTGATGTTGGCAAGGATACCGATGTATATGCGGTTGAAAGCAACTATATCTCTGTTACACCGATTCACCTTGACCTGACAAATCATGAAGGAATCAGTTATTTTAAAGAAGATCTCAAGCTTGAAACACTCACCGAACAGCTGCAAATTTAACCACTTTTTATTGATATGCCCAATACCCTGGCACATTTCGGCATACAGACACTGGCAAGCAAAGCCGTTGACCGAACAGCAGATATCAAATGGATTGCTGTTGGCTGTATACTGCCGGATCTTCCATGGATTAGCCAGCGGCTCATATCCATTCTGGTACCTGGTGTCGATCTGCTGTCACTACGTGTTTACTGCCTGATCCAGGCATCATTATTCTTCTGTCTGATTCTCAGCGGTGCAATTGCGCTCTTGAACCGCAACGCCACCCGAGTTTTTCTCCTTCTTGGAGCTAACAGCCTGGTTCATCTGCTGCTCGATGGCATGCAGACCAAATGGGCAAACGGCGTCCACCTGTCAGCCCCTTTCAGCTGGAAGTTGAGCCAGTTTCAACTCTTCTGGCCGGAACACATGATAACAGGCGTGCTCACCGCAGGAGGTTTGCTTATTATCGCTTATTACGGCTGGTATGAGCGCCGTAAATTTCTGGATTTGAAACGCTCTGTTTTCCCCCTGCTGCTCTCCTCTTTGCTGCTGATATCATACGTCCTGCTGCCATTCATGTTTTTTAATGAGTCGTTTGAGGCAGATAATCATTATGTTCAAACACTTCAGAGTAAAGAACAGCGTTCGGGAAAAGCGATTGGTTTTGACCGGTGCAGGTATGATAAATCAACAGCAACAATTACTGTCTTTACCAGGGAAAAATTTAAACTTATTTCAGACCAGTCAATAGCTGACGGGACGATTTCACTGCTGGGAATATTTACCGATAACAATACCATTACGGCCAGCACGGTTCATCAGCACGCCGCCTCACGTGATTTCTATTCGTATGTTGGGTTATCGATTCTGTTATTATTATGGGCAACCGCTCTCCTATCCGGTAAGATCAAAATCAGCTGAAACAACCTGTCAGCAGCACCCCTTGGATTGAATACCTGCCTTTGCCAGCCATCTGCAGAAAGATTGGTTGCGACAACCGGGAAGAAAGTACTCAACCTTGGCCATCAAATACTATTGCAGGGTTTTACCGCTTTTTCATGACGTAGCCCATGGTGAATTGATCAGCTGAGAATCTCGTTGATCATTGTGCATTCTCTTATTATAGGTATTATCGTATAGTTCGGCTCTCTTCTATTATTTTTCTGAAACTATAAGGAGTGTACATATGCAAGTAACCTGTCATGGTGCTGCCGGTAGTGTTACCGGGTCATGCCACCTCGTGGAAACACGTTCTAGCCGATTCCTCATTGACTGCGGTATGTTTCAGGGGAATAAGACCCTTAACCGAAGGAATTACGAACCGTTCCAGTTTGACCCCAAAACGATTGATTTTGTTATCTCAACACACGGTCATATTGACCACTGCGGACTGCTGCCCAAATTAGGAAAACATGGGTTTACCGGAACGATCTATGCAACCCCGGCAACAGCGGATCTCCTTCCGGTCATGCTTGGGGATGCCGCCTATATCCAGGAAAAAGATACAGAACATGAAAACAGAAGGCGGGAAAGAAAGGGTCAGCCACCCCGGGAACCGCTCTACGACAGGGCAGACGCTGAGCAGGTAACCGGGCTGATTCAGCCACTGCGCTATAACACCTCAATGATGGTAAATGATGAAGTCACCTTCAGACTTCGTGACGCCGGCCATATCATCGGCTCGGCCATCGTTGAATTGTATGTCAAAGAGAAAGATCGGGAGATTAAAACAGTCTTCTCAGGTGATCTTGGCCAGTGGGATGTCCCCATTATTGAGGACCCAACATATATATGGAACGCAGACTATGTCTTTATAGAATCAACCTATGGTGACAGAAATCATCAGAGATCACTTCCACGAAAAGAACAGCTTCTCGAACACGTCGTCAATACCTATGGCAAGGGTGGAAAGCTGTTGATTCCCTGTTTTGCGCTTGAACGGACACAGGAACTTCTCTATACCCTCAGTGAATTAATGACTGAATCCGAAGATTTTCCACCGATGAATGTCTACCTGGATAGTCCCCTGGCCATTAAAATAACGGAAATCTTCAAAAAACATCCCGATCTCTACGATGAAGATGCCAAGGCGCGAACCGACAAACCGTTTGAGTTTCCAGGGCTTATCTGTACCCCGTCTGTTGACGAGTCACGTCAGGCCAATGCAATGACAGAGCCAGCTATTATCATAGCCGGGAGCGGTATGTGCACTGCCGGACGAATTCGTCATCACCTGAAGCATGGAATATGGAATCCGAAGAATACGGTACTTTTCGTCGGCTACCAGGCACCGGGAACGCTGGGGCGTATCTTAGTGGATGGTGCCGAGGAGATAAAAATGATGGGAATGACGCTTGTGGTAAAAGCTGAAATCGCCAGGATTGGAGCATTCTCAGCCCATGCAGACAAGGATGAACTGACCGGATGGCTTTCTGCCTTTAAAGAAAAACCAAAACGCGTCTTTCTCGTCCATGGAGAAGAGAAGACCCTTGCTGCGTTTAGCTCATCGCTTGAAGCTATCGGTTTTGATACTGAAATCCCTGTCAGGGACAGGTCGATTTCTCTGAACTGACATGGTTTAGCGGGAGATTCGCCGGGCGAATCTCCCGAAGAGATAATTAACTGCCCAGAACCCATTGCCCCTGCGCATTTCTGCAAGCAGTCGACATGGTCTTCTGCGGTTGCCCGTCGATTACTGCTGTAATCTCAGCCTCCCGACAGACCTGGTTTGTTGACGGATTTGTATAGGCCTGCTGGGGTACAACCTGGAAGTTGTTACCGGAGTCCGGGTTTACCCAGGTAACCGGTTGCCCGGATGGACCACTTTCATAGGCATTATTGAGCTGCTGCTTGTCTTGTTTATCCATCTCATTACCGACAATGTAGCCAAGCATTGTACCGACAGCGGCACCAATCAGTGTTGCTGATGTGTTTCGGCCGATAGCCTGGCCGATCAATGCTCCACCTGCAGCACCACCGACCGCGCCCTTCGTGCCTTTGCTCACGCCGTCAAATTGTGCACAAGATGACATAAGTACCATCATCACGCCAACCAGAAAAAGTGCTATCAATCTCATGGAATCCTCCGCAAATAATAATTTTTCTGTAGGGAGTTAAAAATCTAACTAACTGATTATTCATAATAAAAATTATATACTATTCAGTAAAAAATGTAACGCTGAATTTTGCACTGTCAATGATAAATTAGAGTACCTAATCAGAAATTATCTGCCCCCTCGAGGTGAATGATATTCCCTGCTGATATTGGGTTCCGATCATGACAGATTCTATCACCGGTGGGTTCACTGAGGTTTCTGCGTTCCATTTTACCACAAAGTTTGCACCGGACCCGCCACTGGTGTCAGACTCTTTTACAACGTAGCGTATAGAGGCCATCGGGCCCAGAATCTGAGATGATTAAATGTTTCACCAGTTTGCCATGTGAATCATAATAATCAATTGAAGCCAGGGAAATTGCTTCTCTCAGGTTTGTGTTTCTGATACTCAGTGTAACGGCAAGGTCAAAGGTACGTTCACGATTTCCACTATAGATATGTGAGTATACAGGAACATAAACAGTCTGGCCGTTGGTCTTTAAGGCATCCGCCAATACATTTGTGCCACCTTGAGCAAGTAGAAATAGCAGGACTATCGCCAGTTTTACCCAAATTGAGATTACCCTCATAGCTTCTCCTCCTGTGCTCCGTCAATCATCAGTCTTTTAAAGCACGCTCAATATCCATCTGCATATGCTCGAGCACTTCAACAGGGTCAGATGCCCTGGTTATGGGACGACCAACCACCACGTGGTCGGCGCCACCCTTCACAGCAAGACCAGCGGTCATGACACGTTTCTGGTCATCAGTTTGTTCAGAAATATTAGCCCCGGGCCTGATACCGGGTGTTACAATCAACAGTTTGTCACCGAGTTCTGATCGCAGTCGCGATGCTTCCAGACCAGAGGAGACAACGCCGTCACAACCGAGCTGAAGTGCGGTCCGGGCGCGGTGATAAACAAGATCAGCTATGGAGCCGGTCATTCCCATTGCCCGCATATCCTCTTCCCCGAAACTGGTGAGAACCGTTACTGCAAGCAGTTTCATGTCACCCCGTGCTGAAACAGCGGCCCTGATTATCGGTTCATTGCCATGAATTGTTGCCAGGCTGACCCCCCGGCTATTTACCTGCTGCACAGCCAGCCTTACGGTTTGAGGTATATCAAAAAATTTTAGATCCAGCATTACTTGATGGCCACGATCAAGAATCCAGTCTATTGTATTGAACCAGTCTGCCATAAAAAGCTGAAGACCAACCTTGTAAAATCCGGCATGGGACTCACACTTTTTAACAACTTCCTTTGCCTTATCAGGGTGGTCGACATCAAGTGCGACAATGATTCGTTCCCGCAATGGAATTGCTTTGCCCATTTTACACCTCTTCTGCCCGTTTACTCAGTGATATTTTGCAGCTAACACATACTATACTGCTTCTTATACTGCTTCTAAAAGTAATGCGGTAGTTTGCTGTAGAGATTCTTGCTCTCCTCCTGTTGGAGAGACGTATTGAAAGAGATGGTGACCAGGAAGCACCCCCTGCAGACAAAGACTATCCCTGGAAAATAAAAAATTTTCGAAGCGCATAATTTATCATGACTGCAGTAATGATATTTGAGAAAAAGGCATAGGTGGTGAGCATACCGAAACGTTTAATAAGAATCCCCATCAGTGCCGTTCCTATGGCCACGCTTATACCTGATACCAGATAAAAAAAGAAAATTTCCAGAACAATATGATGCCTGCCACGTTCAAATACCCATAAGATATTGAGGATATATGCAACCATGTTGGCAAACAGAAAGGCAATTATATTGGCCATCATTGAATTTCTTGCCCGGCGATAATCATCTCTCTGCTGAATCTTGAGTCTGAATAATCGGACAGCAGGATCTTTTTCCTGCAGGCATGGAAAAAGTTTCCACCCGACAAGGTGGAATATGCAGATATGGGTTAGTGTTGCCACACCGCCTGCAAGTGCGTATTTTATAAATTGTATCAGGGTTTCGTTTTCAAGAAGATTCATAGTGTTGGGATCATCATATCTGATCGTTGTTTTAATGAAAGAAAGCAGCTCAGCAAGCCATTAAGCCGTATTATTATGACTGATTGCCTGGCATATATACTTAACCTGTTGTCATCTGAACAGTTTAAAATCGATTGCGGTGCCTGTTATTTTCTTTGTGTCTCGACAGCAGGCAGGATATTGAAAAATCATTGCAGCAAACTTAAGCACACTGGACTGACCAGGTCTTTGAGATATCTCGTGGCCTGATATTACAAAACTGCGAGGTTGTTTTATTGCTTTCCTGTTGGTGTTTCATATCATCAACTATCTCAGATAGAGTAGTATTTATCAACACCATAACACTTGGCAACGGCGTAAATGAGCAGTTAGTTTATCACTAATTATTATAGTAAAAAAGAATTTCGGTGATAATAGGCTGGATAGAACTGGTTATACTTCCTTACCAAATATGTTTTTTCTGCAAATTTCAGCTCTTTAACGCTGATCTGCTGTCATTTGAAAAAATATTAATAATTTTTGATACTTCAGATAGGTCAAACTGATTTCAATTTATCTTTACAAAAAAAAGTCTGCCCTATAAGTTAGGGCATTCGCAAATTCAATACAGAGAAATATTCTGTCGTTTGACCAGGGTACTTTTCGAATTTTACCCTGTTACCGCATCAGGCAGCGCGGAAATGATGATTCTGCAATGAATGGCCAACTCGGAAAGCAAGGAGGTATGGTATGTCTGTTAAAATTTTTATAAAAAGAAAAGGCGTTGAGAAAAATATTATTGAATTAACGGTTCTTCTTAAAAAATTACGGAGTCTTACCCTGAACCAGCCCGGTTATATTTATGGTGAAACCCTGCGACGAATTGATCAACCTGACGAATGTATGGTTATTTCGACCTGGCGGTCGCTGCAGGATTGGGAAGGCTGGTTAAAAAACGAGGAGCGTATCAGTATTCAGAGTGAGATAGATCTGCTTCTCGGCAAAGATACAGAATACGCTGTTTACGAAGAATAAACAGAAAGTCGAGTAGGTAATAATTAAGGTAGGTATCCAATGATCATTGAAGGCTTGAAGTTAATGGTTGTCGGCATGACAACTGTCCTGCTGTTCCTTATATTCATGATTTTACTCATCCAGCTTGTTGCTCACCTGACCAGGGGAATAACCGCCAGAGAGCTGCAGGCGATGGAAGACGAGAGAGAACGTCTGAAGCAGGAGAGAGAACGCGAAAAACTGGCGGCAGCGATAGACGGCAGTGATGAGGATATTGTTATCATTACTGCAGCGATAGCCGCATTTGAAGCTCAAAGAGCTGCTGCTTAACCATAGTTTTGGAACGGTAAACATACACGTCATCTGATCACGAGCTGACACAACAAAACGCAAGGAGAAGTACTGTGGGTAAAAAAGTAATCAAATTCATGGATACGTCTTTTAGAGACGGGTTTCAGTCGGTTTTTGGCGCTCGGGTATTAACCGATGATTTCATGCCTGCAGTGCAGGCGAGTGTTGATGCTGGTATAACACACCTGGAGGCAGGCGGTGGCGCACGTTTTCAAAGTCTGTTCTTTTATTGCGGTGAATCAGCTTTTGATATGATGGATCGTTTCCGTGCCGAAGTTGGACCGGACATTAACCTGCAGACACTTGCCCGCGGTATCAACGTGGTAGCACTGAGTCAGCAGCCCAGAGACATTATCGATCTCCATGCCAAGATGTTCAAGAAACATGGCATGACAACCATTCGGAACTTTGACGCGCTCAATGACATCAGAAACCTCGAATATTCAGGTGAGCGTATTGCTCACCATGGTCTCCATCACCAGGTAGTCATTACAATAATGGACCTGCCTCCTGGATGCACTGGAGCCCACACTGCCGAGTTCTACCTTGATCGGCTGAAGCAGATTATTGAATCAGGCCTTCCATTCCATTCCATCTGTTTTAAAGACGCCTCAGGAACAGCAAACCCTCGCAAAATTTATGATACCTTCAAAGGTGCCCGGAAAATGGTATCTGAGGATACCATTCTCTGGTATCACACCCATGATACTGCTGGAATTGCTATTTCACAGAACCTTGCTGCGATAGAGGGCGGTGCTGACGGTATTGATCTTGCGAAAAGCCCGGTTTGCGGCGGTACCTGCCAGCCAGATATCCTATCCATGATGCATGTGCTGAAAGGAACTGATTTCACGCTCGATCTTGACTACGAAAAAGTACTCGCTGCTGAAGAGGCGTTTGAACTGGCAATGAGTGATTACTTCATTCCACCGGAAGCGAAAATGGTATCCCCGACCATCACCCTGTCTCCAATGCCTGGTGGTGCGTTGACTGCAAATACCATGATGATGCGTGACACTGGTACGCTGCACCTCTATCCGGACGTAATCAAAGAGATGGCAGAAGTTATTCGCCTCGGTGGTTTTGGTTCATCAGTAACACCGGTCTCACAATTCTATTTCCAGCAGGCTTATCTGAATGTCACCCAGGGGAAATGGAAGAAGATCAACCCGAGCTACGGTAACATGGTACTTGGCTATTTTGGCCGGACGCCAGTACCGCCGGATCCGGAAATTGTTAAAATCGCCTCCGAGCAACTCGGGAAACCTGTCTTCACGGACGACCCACTTGATATCCTTGAGCCCGGTATCCCAAAAGCAACGAAAATTCTGGAAGAGAATAAACTGGAGGTCAGTGACGAGAACATTTTCATCATTGCCAGCTGTGAGCAGAAGGGCCTCGATTATCTTCTCGGAAACGCAATCGTTAATGTACGTAAAAAATCAGATGTTGAAGCAGAGGTGAAAACCAAAGCCGCAGCACCTGCAGCACCAGCAGCTCCTGTTTCAGGACCGCGGTCATACTCTATCACTGTTAACAACCGTATTTACGATGTAAGTGTTGCTGACGGAAGCGGTGCCGTTCAGGCGGTACCGGTTCAGGCCGCCGCCGCTGCCGCTGCTCCGCCGGTGGTTGAAGGCACAGAAGTGGATGCCCCGACACCTGGAAATATTGTAAAGCTTCTTGTCAAACAGGGTGATGCTGTTAAAACAGATCAGCCGCTGGTGATCATGGAAGCTATGAAAATGGAATCCGAGGTCAAATCTCCCTGTGACGGTAAAGTAGTGGCAGTCCATGTATCGGCCGGAGACACTGTTCAGGCTTCTGACCAACTCTTCACAATCGGTTAGGATTTGTTGCTGAGCCATTTGTACTATGGATGCGCTGGTGATACCGGCGCATCTTTATTTATCGTTCGAATGATGGAATCGCTATGAAAATAAAGTTTTTTTTCCTCATCTTACTCAGCCTGATCCTTGGTGTTCATACCTTTGCACAGACTGCCCAGGATACCGTTCCGATCAACGCACCCGCGGATGCAAAGGTTATCCGCATCGATGTCAAGGCCGGCGATAACGTGTTCAGCGGAGATACGCTGGCAATACTGAAAACCGACGACGGCACAACGATTATACTCAAGGCAGGTGTCTCCGGTACCGTTACTGCCATAGATATGAAACCATACAGGAAGGTTTTAGAAGGGAGTTCACTTGGTACCATTGAGCCGGCCCTCGTTGTCGTGGATCGCCCAGTTGATACTGAAGCCGAGGCTCTTCCCAATATCGCCACACTGGCAAAAAATCTATTTAAAACCACCGGAATATACGGCATCATAGACGGCCAGGTTGATAAAGACTGGACCGTCGGTATCGGACGAATTCTTATGATCCTTGTGGGGCTTACGCTGCTCTATCTTGGTATATTTAAAAAATTCGAACCGCTGCTTCTTATACCGATCGGTTATGGGGCTATTCTGGCCAATATTCCATTAGCAGGCATTGCTGAGCCTGGCGGCATCCTTTATTATATCTATGAGGTTGGTATTGTTACAGGAATATTCCCGCTCTTGATTTTTATGGGCGTCGGGGCACTGACTGATTTCGGCCCGATGATCGCAAATCCTAAAACTATTTTGCTCGGGGGCGCTGCCCAGATTGGTATCTTTGTCACACTTCTCGGCGCCTTGCTTCTGTCCGATCTTGTACCCGGCATCAGTTTCTCGTTGAGAGATGCTGCATCAATTGGAATTATCGGTGGTGCAGACGGGCCAACAGCAATCTTCCTGTCAAGCAGGTTGTCACCTCGACTGCTTGGCTCAATTGCCATTGCTGCTTACTCCTATATGGCTCTGGTACCGATCATCCAGCCACCGATCATGAAGTGGCTCACCACTGAAGAGGAGCGCAAAATCAAGATGGTGCAGCTACGGCATGTTTCCAAGCTTGAAAAAATGATACTGCCTCTGCTCGTACTTGGCATCTGCGCCTTCCTGTTGCCGACGGCCGCCCCGTTGATCGGTATGTTCATGCTCGGTAATCTTGCCAAGGAATGTGGTGTTGTTGACCGTCTCTCTGATAACATTAAGGGAGCACTGATGTACACGGTCACCATCTTCCTCGGTCTTGGTGTCGGCAGTAAACTCTCTGCTGATAAATTTCTTAACATGGAAACACTCGGGATCCTCGCTCTTGGTATGATCGCATTCTGTATCGGTACCGCCGGCGGAGTGTTGATGGCAAAATTGATGAACAAAATGTCAAAAACCCCGGTTAACCCACTGATCGGAGCAGCAGGAGTCTCTGCAGTGCCAATGGCAGCCCGTGTAGTCAATAAAGTTGGTCTTGAGGCCAACCCGCAAAATCATCTTATCATGCATGCGATGGGAGCAAATGTTGCAGGAGTTATCGGTTCTGCCGTGGCAGCAGGCGTTCTTCTTGCTCTGCTTTGATGTAGGATCATCGATATAGATCCTCAAAGGTCCGTAATGGTTTTCCGTTACGGACCTTTTTTTTTGCATTGTCGCCCTGCAGTTTTTTTGATACATGGTCAGCTGAATACGGTTATTCTACTTAATTTAGAAGATAGCGAAATCTGTCAGGAGCCAGGAGGATGAGCAGATGTTGAAAATACATGATGAAGCAGAAGAGCATCTTAATAATTTATTGGCTGAAGGCAGCGACAACTCGGCGATTCGGATAGCCTTAATGGGAGGGGCTCACGGGCCAGGTCTTGGTCTAATCGTTGAGGAGGCCGGGGAAGATGACCTGAGATTTGAGCACGGAACTATTCCATTTATTATTGATAAAAAGCTGATGGATTATTGCAAATCGATAACCATTGGCTTTAGAAAGGGAAGCGAAGGTAGTTGCGGCGGCAGCAGCACCAGTGGTTTTCTGATTGAATCGGAAAACCCCCTGAGCATCTAGTGGACTAAGATTATTTTAAGACAGTATCGAAAAGTTATTACATTTGTCTGACAGATTGATGCCTTACAATCTGGTTACTCAGGATACTGTTTTTTTAATTATTTCCTCATCAAAATAGTTGACTGACATTCCGCCATCGACAACGATTGTCTGACAGACAATTCCCGAAGAACGGTTTGATAAAAGAAATGTTGCCGTATTTGCCGCCTCCTCGGTTGTCAACGCTCTTTTCCGCAATATCGCTTTTTCCGCAAACAGGTAGCTGTCAACATATCCGGGAATACCTGCAGAGGCAGATGTTTTGAGCAAGGCCGGAGCTACCGCATTGAATCGTACCTGGGAGAACTCAGAAAAACTTTTGGCGAGAAAAGACAAAGATGAATCAAGTGCTGCTTTTATCGGGGCCATATAACCGTAATTGACAGCAGCCATGCGAGTTGTGGATATGGAAATGGTAACCACCGAGGCATCAGTTGCAAACAACTCCTTAAAGTGGTTGGCAATCGAAATCAATGAAAAACAGGAAATATCAATTGCCTGCAGAAAGTCCTGTTTATTGGTCTGATGAAATGGCTTTAAACCGTCTGAGTAATTTGCAAAGGCGATGGAGTGAACCAGGCCGTCTATTCGGCCCCCGTGTTCAGGATCAATGAGGGCTTTCACCTCATCTCTCACCCTGACAATCTGCTCTTCATATTCCACATCACATAAAAACACCGGACATGTGGGAAAGAGTTTCTTGGCAGTTTTACGGCGCTCCTCTGAGCGGACAATAAGGATTACGTCGGCACCCTGGTCAACCAGGTTTCTGGCAATAGCTGTGGCGATTGACTTCTTGTTGGCTAACCCGAATACAACAAAACGTTTCTTCGAAAGATTAAGAAAATCCATAAATACCAAATGTTATCGTGATCTGATTTATTTTTACCCGTTAAGACTTATACTACAATACTGTTATTGACGAAACAAGAAGCGAAGGGGCACTCCTCATGAAGGCCTTATTTATGGGCTTCCGTTTCAAAATTCATTACATTGGTTCTGCTCAATAATTATCCTTATCTTAAAATTTTTGGCCAATCATATATTATGCAACACTATATAGCGGGAATTGATACCGGCGGTACCTGTACCGATGGTGTAATCATGGACACGGATACACAGGAAGTTGTCGCCACAGCCAAGGTGGCGACAACACATTATGACCTGTCACAGGGAATTTCCGCTGTACTTGGAAAAATTATAAAAAAATCTGGTATTTCGGCGGATCAACTTGTGGCAACCTCGATTTCAACAACCCTGGCAACAAACAGCGTTGTTGAAAAAAAAGGCGCCCGGGTTGGCCTTCTTGTGATTGGTTATGTAAAACATTTCAAGCTGCCGGTAACGGCCGTGCTCTATTTCAAGGGTGGACATACCATCCAGGGGATAGAAGAAGAACCGCTGGAGCTGGAATATCTTGTTGAGACAGTTGAAAAACTCAAAGCAGAAGTAGATGCCTATGCGGTCTGTTCTGCCATGTCAATGAAAAATCCGGCACATGAACTGGTGGCAGAAAAAGCGATTTCGATGATTGATCCCAAACCTGTCTTCTGCTCACATCGGGCAAGTGAGCAGGCAGGAATGCAGGAAAGAGCAGCTACTGCAGCGCTGCACGCCAAACTGATGCCAGTCATGCAGCGCTTTACTGCAAGTGTGATGAAATCAATGGACGCTCTCCAGCTTTCCTGTCCTCTCACCATTGTCACCGGCAATGGAGAGACCATCGACCCTGAGCAAGCTGTCAAAGAGTCAGGAAAAACAATTGCCAGCGGTCCGGCCTGTACAGCACTGTATGGAGCTCATCACAGGGATGAAACATGCCTGGTGATAGATGTGGGCGGCACAACAACAGACCTGGCCCTGATAGAAGAAGGCCAGCCGATTCTCTCTGCTGGTGGCTGCTCAATTGATTCCTGGGTAACTCATATGGAATCAGTAGACATGCAGACAGGTGGTATCGGCGGCGACAGTCTGGTGGAATTTTATGGGGACCGACCCATGTCACTGGGGCCGAACCGGGTTATTCCGTTATCAATGAGCAGCCAGAGTCCTTCCCCCGGAGTCTGGCTCGGCACAGGTCAGGCGTCACGATGCATTGCTCTTGCCAGAGATATTCCGGATACTGCTGAGCTCTCCAACCACCCGATCCTGAAAATACTTCAGCAAACAGGCCCCTCAACATTATCGTTGCTGATGCAGGAGAGCGGGCTCAGCGGGTTTCCACTTGACAGAGCGCTTGAAATGCTCAACAGGAAACAATTGATTAAAGAAACCGGTTTTACCCCGACAGATGCCCTTCATGTTCTTGATCGCGCACTTTTTGGCAACAAAGAAAAGGCGATTGAGGGTGCTGAAAAACTTGCAGGGATTCTGAATATCTCCACTTATGAGCTTTGCACGAGGGTCCTTGAAGAAACGGAAAACAGGATCAGAGATCTGGTCATACAATATATTATCACCAGGTCATGGGGAAACTCGTTAAGCGGGTTTCTCTCCTCCCATCATCATAACCCCTATATTAAAACCGATTTCAGTCTGAAAATACCGCTCATCGGAATAGGAGCTGCTGCCAGATATTTTCTGCCGGGGGTTGCCACCAAACTGTCGACTACCATTTCTTTCCCACCGTTTTCTGCTGTTGGAAATGCGGTCGGTGCCGGATTGGCGGGACTCAGCCGGATGGAGACAGTTAAAGGTTATTTATCATAAGGGCACCGTTTTTAAGCCATTGACAGTCCTCTTCGTCTGTATATGTTAATAGAGTCTTTTTCCAGCACGTTGCTGCCAGAGCTTAGGGCATCAAAAACCACAGAACCGATGTAACAGGTCAAAAGAGTTTTTCTAGATGATTACTGACATTTCGCTTGGCCAATATTCAAAAACAGAAGAAATAGCCAACTGGGTCACCCACGCGGTAGCACTGCTTCTCTCTATAACAGCCCTGGCCCTGATGGTTGTATATTCCACCCGATTCGGTAATGTCTACCATATTGTCAGTTCTGCTGTTTTTGGAACCACACTCATCCTTTTATACAGCGCCTCAACACTTTATCATTTCGTGCCGGTCGGCCGGGCAAAAAATGTATTTCAGAAACTCGATCACGCGATGATTTACCTGCTTATCGCGGGCACCTACACTCCTTATACGCTCGTTAACCTGAGAGGGCCATGGGGTTGGTCCATATTCGGTGTGGTCTGGGGAGTTGCCTTGACCGGACTCCTGCTTGATATAATCATGAAAAAACGGCTGGGCTGGCTCTCAATATCGCTTTATCTCTGCCTCGGCTGGATCATCGTCATTGCTGTAAAACCGCTGATGGCAAATCTTGCAGGTGGGGGGATTGTTCTCCTGGTGGCGGGAGGACTGTTTTACTCTCTGGGGGTGATTTTTTATCTGTGGAAAAGGCTGCCTTTCCAGCATGCCATTTGGCATTTATTTGTTATAGCAGGATCATTATGCCATTTCTTTTCTATATTTTTATACGTTATCCCAGCTTCCTGATCAAGAGATCCCGGTTTTTGTGTGGACCAGTTCATAACAGATTATTCATTATCAACGCTCTTTCTGCTCTCTTTTGGTGCTTCAACCTTGCTCCCACTCGGATCAGAGTGGCTGCTTGCCTTGTTAATAGCTGAGGGACGTTCCCCTTGGCTTGTGGTTACGGTGGCAACAACCGGGAATTTTCTCGGAGCGTGTACCACCTATCTGATCGGCATCTGGGGGGCTGATTTTGTTATTTCAAAGCTTCTGCGTATCAGTGTTGAAAAATCAGACAGGGCACAGCAATTATTCAGGAAATGGGGGGTCTGGTCTCTTTTCTTCTCCTGGCTGCCGATCATCGGTGATCCGCTTTGTCTTGCCGCCGGCATCTTTAAAACCAATCCGTTTATATTCTCAATTTTGGTTATCTCCGGTAAAGCGCTTCGATATATCTTTGTTGCCTGGGTCATATCATCCACTCTTACCTGAAAAACCTGGCAGGAACGGTTATCTGTTTTCAGTACTTTGACAGTGGTCATCTCTAAACAATCTCTAAACAAAGAGGTGACGCATAAAGCCCCACCGGTTATTATCATCGCATAAAAAATGCAATACATTTGATTCCCTTATCGTTCATTATGAAAAAGACCATTCTGCAGTCCATCTATGAAGCGTTTGATTCCTGGGCATTACAATTCTCTCTTGCCTGTCGGAAAGGCTGCACAACCTGCTGCACCCAGGATGTCATGGCAACGGCAGTTGAAGCAGAGGCTGTCATTGACCATATTTCCGAAAACCATATGGAAAAATGGCTGACGGTAAAACTCGATTTCGATCTGCCCCGTATGGTGCCTTCATTTACGACAAATGAATACGCTCAGGCCTGCCTGAACGGTACTGAACTCGCCGCGGAACCAGGCCCTAATGGCAGCGTCTGCCCTTTTCTGGAAAACGGAGCCTGTTCCATATACAGTGCCCGGCCGTTTAGCTGTCGATCTTTTGCCTCTACGAAAATCTGTAGACCGGGGGCAAGTGCCCAGATTCCCCAGTATTATCTGACAGCTGTAACCGCAGTCAGCCAGGTGATTGAGCACCTTAACCAACGTTATTTATGGGGAAACATGCTGCATGTCATTTATCTCATGGCTCAACAGAACAGTAAAACAGAAGACCTGAGATACCCGGAAAACAAAAAGCGGCTTCTGCTTGCCCAGGCCAGCTGCCGGGCATCGAAGCCGCTCCCCGGATTTCTCATTTCGGAGGAAGATTATCCGCATGTTGAACCACTGATCGGGCAGATATTTGATACCGAAATCGGGGGAAGAAGAATAGAGGATATCCTCAATAACAGATAACCATCATAGACCCTTTGAAGACTGGATCCCGTTATCAGCAGTTACGTGAACATCAAAACTCAGTTCCACAAATAATTATGAATGCTAAAACGTTTACCAACATAGCCATCATGAAGCCTATTTTTTTCTTAGTGATAGTTTTTATTTTATTTACTCAAATTTCATGGGCCGGCCGCGCCCAGATAGATACTATTACCAACGATCCATATGTGTCAGCCTTGGTCGTAGATGCAGACACAGGTAAAACCCTGTTCGAAGATCATGCCAGTGCTGTGGTATATCCGGCCTCCGTATTGAAACTTATGGTTCTGCTCGTGGTGCTCGAACGGATTGAGCAAAAGTCTCTGGGCTTGGATGAAATGGTTCAGATTACCAATGAAGCTGCACAGATGGGTGGCTCACAAGTGTACCTCGATCCCAAGGAGCAATTTTCAGTCGAGGAACTCTTGTATGCCTTGATGATTCAATCGGCAAATGATGCCGCCGTTGCCCTGGCAAATCATGTGGCTGGCTCAAAGAAGAGCTTTGTCTCCATTATGAACCAGAGAGCTGCTGAGCTTGGAATGAAGGACACCCAGTTCCATTCTGTGCATGGCCTGCCTCCAGCTGAAGGGCAGAAACCGGATAAGACGAGTGCTATCGATCTTTCCATTTTAAGTCGTGAACTGGCCAGCAAACCTGAAACATTTAAGTATACCGGTACGGTAGAACGTGAGTTTCGAGACGGAACGTTTATCATGCGTACTCACAATCATCTCTTGAAAACAATCGATGGCTGTGATGGTTTTAAAACCGGTTACTTCAAGGCCGCCGGATTTTCCATAGTAGCAACGGCAAAGAGGAATGGTGTCCGCATTATTGCAATAGTTTTGGGCAGCAAAGACAGGAAGGTTCGTGATGCCAAGGCATCAGAACTCCTGGCACGGGGGTTTGCATTGGTGCCGCCAAAGACAAAAGCCGTAACAATTGTAAGCAATCCTGATAAAGCTCCTGTAAAAAAGACCAGTGTTGTTAAACCTGTGCCAGAGGAAGACCAGGTTTCCAGTAAGGAAAATGATACACCCCTCATCTCCAGTGGTGGATTGCTAATGTTTGGTTTGGGATTCGGCAGCGGTGTTGTCTTTTGTGCTCTTGTGGCTATTTATAGATCCTCCAGAAACCGTCACACAAGGCGCCGGCGAATATTCTGATCTCAGAACCCATTATATAAAAACATAGGGGCTGCCATTTGAAACTGATTATGAATACCACTGCGGTGATGTAATCGGTGTGTTTATCTAGATGCTTTAAGGAAGAGTGCATGACACATGAGCAAATTACTGTTGCGGGAGTTCAGATATCTGGAGTCCAGGGAAACCGAGAAGCCAATATTGCTGCAGCGACAAAAGCAATTACTGCAGCTTCCGGTCATGATATCTATGTCCTCCCTGAACTTTCGAGCTCAGGGTACAGCGTAGCGGTATTTCAAGCACTTGAAAATCTGGCTGAAGATATCGAGGGCCCAAGTTTTAGAGCGTTCTCTGATCTTGCCAGAAAGCAGCATTGCTATATCTGCTATAGCTTTCCACGGCGGGCTGGAGATCAAAAATTTAACATCTCGACAGCTGTCGTAGACAGAAGTGGAGGCCTCGTGGCCCGCTACGACAAATGGCATGTGTGCAGTACGGGTGTATGCTGTGAAAAGGACTACTTTTCCTCGGGACAAAGCCCTCTTGCCACTTTTGATGTGGACGGTATTCAGGTAGGCTTGGCTATCTGCTACGATATTCGATTCCCGGAATTGGCACGCAAGCTTACTCTTGAGAAGAACATTTCATTACTATTGCATCCCGGTGGCTGGCCGAGGGACGAGGGGTTTCATACCTGGCATACGTTTGTGCAGGTACGAGCGATGGAAAATTCAATCTATATTATGAGTACAAACTGGGCCGGATCCGAGAATGGATGCACTGCATTTTGTCCTCCGTTTATTGATGGAAAGAGTCGCAGGCTGGAGAAGCTCGGGAGTGCGCCTGGTGTACTTGGCGGCGTTGTTGACATGCCTTACCTTAAGGATGTCAGGAGCAGATACCCCTATCTGGCCAACAGGGCCGCTGAAATGTACTGAATTCATGAGCGATACTGACTGGATAAATTGCTAAGATTTATAGCGGTTGGGTGATAGTTGCACTCATCACACTGGAGAAGGAAGATCATGTCGTCGCGCAAAACAGTTGGGCTCGTTCTTGGTTGTGGAGCTTCAAGAGGCTGGGCTCATATCGGTGTAATCGAAGCACTGGAGGAGGCAGGAATTCCCATCGATTTTATTGCCGGGTGCAGTGTCGGTGGTTACATTGGCGCACTTTACGCAAGTGGCAGTCTCGGCAGTCTGAAAAAATTTCTTCTTCGAATGGATGGTCAAAAGATTTTCTCCTATTTTGACGTTGTTTTTCCCCGATCCGGGTTCCTGAACGGTTCAAAAAGGGTAAGGGAACTCTTCTCAATGCATACGGATGCACTGAATTTTGAAGATCTCAATATCCCGGTGGTGATGGTGGCAACCGATCTGGATAGAGGTAACAAGGTGGTGCTGAAATCTGGCAGTATAATCGAAGCACTCAGAGCGACCATGTCATACCCTGGTCTTTTTGCACCGGTTCGTCTAAAGGACCGATGGCTTGTAGACGGCGGGCTTATTGACCCTGTGCCGGTAGGATTGGCGCGAGCTATGGGAGCTGAGGTTATCATTGCAGTAGATCTTAACAGCAGAATCGTCTCACGCAGCTCAAAGCCCCCGGCATCAACTGGCAGCAATAACCGCACAAAGCTGCTGACCAGCGCACCTGCGCCCGAACCTCAGGGCCGCAATGAACTGATGAGGAAGATGGCAGACTTTTATGAAGGCGTTGAAAACAGTTTAAGATATAAAACAAAAGAGTTTCTGCATCTCGATGTGGCGCCCCCCGATATCATCGAAACAGTGATGACATCTATCGGCATAATGCAGGAGCGTATCACCCGAATAAACCTGGCCGTGGACCAACCAGATATCCTGATCCAGCCGCGCCTGGGAGAGCTGAAGATGATGAATTTCGACCAGGTGGAGCACTCCATCAATGAAGGTTATATCAGTGTCCAGGAAAAACTTGAGGATATCTATCCTCTGCTGGCAAAAATGTAATGAGCAATTTCAATTTGCCGGCAATGACTACCTGCAGCTCGACAGCTCAGAAAATGATGTCTGTGGAAGAAAGGAATATACTGATGTGGATCATGAAGAGGCTTAATAAGGAAGACGATCCTGGACCCTTGAGTAGTTTCTCTGCTGACGCATGGTGGTGGTAATACAAATCATTGACTAATCATCTGAATGGAAGCTTTTACTCTGGTAAAAGCTTCCTTATAGTTCAAACGATATCTGTTGGATGACAGAGATTTTCTTTTTCCTTCGCAACTCTGCCGCAGTTGTTGCATGAGTATTTCATTGCAGCCAATTTGCCTTTGCAGACATGGTTTGCTGATACATTATGCTGGCCACAGTATTCACAATGCAATGTAAGATCAGACGGATTACATAAATGTCCGGCGTCATCAGCAACTACACCGCAATTTTGACAGGTATGAGCCATTGCTATCCTCCTTTTATTCTGATTTTAGAACGGATTTGAATATAAGCGGTTGCCCCGGAATGACATAAACAATCGAATCAGTATGGGGCAGGGCTAGATGAAACGTTAAGGGGACACGCGCCTACTGTCAACTGACAGCACTTCCATGGCAGATAAGGTGCTGATCCTATAATTCGGCTGAATGTAGCACGAGCATCTTTTTGACCTGCATATCCTCGATAGTAT
>CAZOWJ010000004.1:2799-26566 GCA_964583415.1 uncultured Desulfocapsaceae bacterium | reverse complement strand
AATTCGGCTGAATGTAGCACGAGCATCTTTTTGACCTGCATATCCTCGATAGTATAAGGGATACCGCCAGTGCCAAGCCCAGATTCCTTGAGTCCGGCAAAGGGCATCCAGTCAACTCGAAATGCAGTGTGATCATTGACCATGATGGCTGAGCCATCAAGATTTCGATAGATCTTCAGGGCGCGCTCGACAGTTTTTTCCTCCGCCAGATCGGCAGAGCCAATCCTGGAGAAATCATAGGGGGCAATAATATCACACGAATCACTAACGTCTGGTGCTCCAGGTACCAGGATCTCTAGATGTCTCATCTCTGGCTTCTATAAAAATTTACTTTTCTCCGCGATTTCATGATTCAATATCCGGTCATTATCGGAATAATCGATGGGAACTTCAATCAGGTGAACACCCGCTGTTTTGAAACAGAGCTCAAGTTGAGGAATGAGTTCCTCTGCTGCACTCAACCGGTGTCCATGGGCCCCATAGCTGTTTGCATAGGTGACGAAATCAGGATTGCCTATATCCAGACCGAAATCTGAAAAGCCCATGTTGATTTGTTTCCATTTAACCATGCCGTAGGCGTTATCCGTGAGAACAATAACAACCAGATCAAGGCCAAGACGCACTGCGGTTTCCATCTCCTGTGAATTCATCATGAAGCCGCCATCGCCGCAAATGGCGAGGATTTTACGCTTTGGATAAACAATCCGAGCGGCAATTGCAGAAGGAAGGCCTGCTCCCATCGAAGCGAGCGCATTATCAAGCAACACAGTGTTTGGTCCATGGGCTTTGTAATTTCTGGCAAACCAGATCTTATAGACCCCATTGTCGAGAGCGACAATACCATTGTCAGGCATTACCTGACGGATGTCGTGCACAAGCCGCTGGGGATAAACTGGAAAACGATTATCAGTAATTCCCTCGAGCATGTGCTGTTCGGTTGCTTCTTTGATCTCCTTGAAATAACTGAAATTCCAATGACTCTGGGGGGTAATTTTCTCGCACAGCTGATAGATTGAATTGGCTATATCACCAATCACACCGATCTGTGGATAATAGATCGGATCAACCGCTGCGGTCAGGTAGTTTATATGGATAACCTTGAACCCTCCCTGCTGCATGAAAAATGGAGGCTTTTCTACCACGTCATGGCCCACGTTTATGATGAGGTCAGTGTGACTGATAGCTCGATGGAGAAAATCATTTGAAGAGAGCGCTGCATTGCCAAGGAACTGCGGGTGGCGCTCGTCAATGACTCCCTTGCCCATTTGGGTACTGATGAAATATATTCCCGTTGAATTGGTGAGTTCTCTGAGCATATTGCTCGAGTGTTTTCGATTCGCTCCTGCGCCGAGCAGCAGTAGTGGTCGTTTGGCCTGATGGATCATTTCTACTGCTTGAGTAATCGATTTGTCTTCTGCCAGCGGCCTCCGGTACCATGTCTTTTCAATGACTTCGCTACTCGTCAATTCCGAGGCGATGTCTTCCGGCAATTCAAGATGAACTGCCCCGGGTCGTTCTTCCTCAGCAAGTCGAAATGCCTCACGGATCCTGCTCGGTATATTTCCGGAACTGGCGATCTGGTGAGTGTATTTGGTCAGAGGTTTCATCATATCAACGATATCGACGATCTGGAACTGGCCCTGTTTGCTTGATTTAATCGGTTTCTGGCCAGTGATCATCAGCATCGGCATGGCACCGAGCTGTGCATAAGCAGCGGCAGTAACGAGATTGGTGGCACCGGGGCCGAGTGTTGAAATGCAAACCCCAGCTTTGCCGGTCAGCCGCCCGTATGTAGCTGCCATGAAGCCGGCAGCCTGTTCATGCCTGGTCAGGATGAGTCTTATTTTTGAATCTTTCAGGGAATTAAGAAAATCAAGATTTTCCTCTCCTGGAATACCAAAAATGTACCGAACGTCTTCTGCTTCGAGAGCTTGTATAAATAGATCTGAGGCTTTCATCTGCTGGCCATAGCAAAAAAAATAAATGATTACTGATAGTAACAAGACAATAAGACGCATTGGGAGAAAAGACAATTAATGATCAGATATCGGGCAGGGTGATGTTTGGATCGAATTTCATTCTTAATATGCGACTGTAAATATTCATGGAAAATGTGATCGATTAGGAAATTGTGCACTCGGAACTACATGAAGATTCATATCAGAATGACTCGCTGACGCTCAGACAGGTTTGGCACCTTATTCCGCCACCAGCTCAGCTGCTCGGCGGCATCAAACGGGGGTCACCCAATATGCGCGTTCCTGTTTCAGGTAGGTGTTTTCAGGAAGAAGTAGATTTTTACGGAGCTGGATGACCAGTTATGGTGCCCGTATTCGAGGATACCTACAAGTACCTATAATCTAACAATGTAATTACAAAACTATTGTGCAGGAAAAGGCGCTTAATTGACCCCAGGCCAATACAGCATATTATTACATTAGACGAAGCATCATTTCGGGCCAGCTGTAGACTTGCTGGCAACCTCGGTATTCTGGTGAGACGTTATGTACGATGATCTTCAAACTGCCATAGAGACATCTGATCTGTCCCAGGCACTTTCTCGCCTCGATTCATTGCTCAGCGAGGGACATGAACCCTGGGGAATTCATGAGGCGCTCTTTCCTCTGGTCCACCGGGTTCTTAATCCTCCTTTTATTAACCCCCACCTCCCCAAGATGTATGCTGTCAATCGAGAATTTGTGCAGTTTCTGGAGCCGCAAGGTATCGCAGCGCTATTGCGACTGGAGGTTGAGGAGTATACCCGAAGAGACAAGGTTATGAAGCTTGCAAAACCCTCTTCTATTCCGTTACTTTCTGATTTCAATGACATAGAAACAGCAATTGCGAGCAAAAATGTTTCCGCCACAGCGATCACCATGGCTGCCTTTCTGGAATTAGCAGGACCGACAGAATTAGCCAGACGATTGCTCGTACTGGGCAGTGGTTTTCTTGATCACTCACTGGGGCATTCTCTTTCCTGCACAGCCTTTATTCTGCTGGAGATGGTCAACCGAAAGGATGAAGATTCATGGCCAGCGCTGGTCTTACTGTCAGAATACTTCTGTAGTGGCAATTTTCGCCAGACTCCTGCCTTACAGTACTCAGCGATCAGTGATTACTCAGCGGTGTACCTAGCAAATCTGAAACGGGCCATAAGCGGCTCGGGTATCGTGCCTCTGCATCATACAATAACACTTTACGCAATTGAACGAAGCCGTCACTTCTTAACCCGTCAGGAGTACGACCATGTCCTCACCATGTGGGAGTACATGTTGGCGGACAAAGAAGAACTCCTGCATCCCTTAGAAACGTTCACCACCGAACCGCTCCCGGATTTTAATCTATTTTTCAGTGTCTTTGAACAACATGATCCGCTGCCAGTTCTCAACATGGTGAACAGCAGTCTAAACTGTAGAGATGATCGGGCAAGGCTGAGCGGTTATTTAATCAAGAGCGTCCTTAACTGTTATAACGGCGATTATAATCCACATTACCTTACTGGTCTGGGGGCCTCCCTGTGGGTTATTGAAAATTTTTATAACCAACCCATCATTGTTCTAAACAGTCTGAGGCAGTATCTTGATTTTTTCTTTTCTGGAATCAGTTGAGTATAATGCAACCGGTTCGATAACTACTGGAGGGATATTTTTGAAATAATACGCAGCAGCTTTCCTGGGTATAAATTTGACCGATATTTCAGAATCTGGTCCGGTATGTTGTATTGGGTAAACTGGATACACGGTAACGCCTGACATTGTGTATCCAGTTTTTGTTATCGAAATTTATCAGCGAAGAGCTGCATTGTAATGATCATTCACCGTGTCCCAGTTAATGACGCTGAAGAAGGCATCAACATAATCAGGTCGCCTATTCTGGTAGAGCAGGTAATAGGCATGCTCCCATACATCAACGCCCAGAACCGGCTTCTTGCCCAGCGATAGCGGGGAGTCCTGATTTGCAGTGGAAAGAATCTCCAGTTCCCCGTCAGCAACAACAAGCCAGGCCCAGCCACTGCCAAACTGTTTTATTGCTGCGCTTGAGAATTTCTCTTTGAAGGAATCAAAGCTCCCGAATTGTTTGTCAATAGCGGTCAGTACGGGACCACCCGGTTCAACATTCTTTTTCAGGATTTGCCAGAAGAAGCCGTGATTCACATGGCCTCCCCCGTGGTTCCTTACCACATTTCTTATATCTTCCGGGACACCGTTCAGATCACTGACGAGCTCGCCCACAGTAAGCTGCGACAGTTTGGCATTTCCCTTGATCGCTGCATTGAGATTAGTGATATAGGCCTGGTGGTGTTTGGTGTGATGAATCTCCATGGTTCGAGCATCAATGAATGGTTCAAGGGCATCATAGGGGTAGGATAATTCTGGAAGTACATGTTCCATTATATGTTCCTCATATAAATATGTTTTGTTTGTTCATATCACCGGTTCGTCATGAGCCGGTTTATGTTTATGCGGATGTTGGTAGACGGCAAGAGCAACAGTCTCTTGAAAAAAGATCATTGCGGCTGTCGAAGATCTTGAAATTTAGTGAATTTCATCAACTCCGGCAATTGAGCCGACATCACTGAGCCGCTGTGAAAAGGTAAGACGGATCACGACAGGGGTCAATCGAGGAGAAGGGGAAAGACCTCCTTTCTTTGCAGGTATTTTTAAAGATCTACCTCCAGAAGCACATGAGAACCTCAATGCTAAAGTCATCATTCAGTTGTCCATCAAATTGCCTTTGCTCGCCGCCTTATTCCGCCACCAGCTCTGCTGCTTGTCGGCATCAAACGGGGGGCACCCAATATGCGCGTTCATGTCTCAGGTAGGTGTTTTCCGGAAGAACCAAAAATATAAAAACAGCATTGGAAAGAAAGAACAGGCTGATTTGAGATGTTCATATAAATAAGTAATGATTATCGTATAGTATATACAGGGCAAAGCTGTTTTTTTCATATACAGGTGAACTCCCGTGAATGATTATCCATCCGAGCAGCAGTGGCTGATCGAGGCCCTGCAAAATCCCAGATTATATGATCATCCGGTACACCGGTTTGAGGTGATCGAAACCCATATTTCCTGGGTAGTTCTGACTGGAGACTATGTCTATAAAATCAAAAAACCGGTAAATTTTGGTTTTCTTGATTTCTCAACCCTTGAAAAACGTCGCTTTAATTGTCTAGAAGAGTTGCGACTGAATAGTCGGATGGCACCGCAATTGTATTTGGGTCTGGTGAAATTCAATGGTTCAGGGAAGTATCTCCAACTCAACGGGCAGGGACCGGCCATTGAGTATGCGGTAAAAATGCTCCAATTCCCTCAAACAGCGCAGCTTGACCGTCTCATCGCAGAAGATGGACTCGATACGGTCATTGTGACTCAATTGGCCGAAAAAGTAGCGCAATTTCATCTGTCGGTTGATTCCGCTCCCCAGGATAGTCCGTGGGGCGGAGTTGGACACGTCCGGCAAACAGTGATGGAAAATTTCCAGCATATACGCAACAGCGTTCGTGACCCTCCATTATTATCACAACTGGATAGACTCGAACAGTGGAGTAAACGACAACTCGAAACGCTGGCCCCGGTGATTGATGCGCGCAAGGTTCATGGATTTGTACGGGAATGCCACGGCGATATGCATTTACGAAATATCGCGCTGTGGAAAGATGATATCATTATCTTTGATTGTCTGGAGTTTAATCAAGGCCTGCGCTTTATTGATGTTATCAGCGAAATAGCTTTTCTACTCATGGATCTCGAGGCACGGGAAATGGAGTCGCAGGCCATGTGTTTTCTCAACACCTACCTGCAGATAACCGGTGACTATGAAGGTCTGAAGCTGCTTCGTTTTTATAAGGTTTACCGGGCACTTGTTCGGGCCAAAGTTGATATTCTGCGTACATTGCAGGAGCGACCCGGTTCAAAAGAGTATGCCGGGACAGTCGAGGATTTTTACCGCTACCTCAACCTGACAAAAAAGTATACCCGTTCACCGTCTCCATTGCTGTTAATCAGCCATGGGGTTTCAGGAACGGGGAAATCCGTGGCAGCCCGCACTCTTGCAGATAGAATTTCAGCAATACAGCTCAGATCGGACGTAGAGCGTAAACGTCTTTTCAGCGATGATGTCAATGATCGCATCGAAGCAGAGCTTGACAAGAGAATCTATACCCCCGAGATGACCGCTAAGACCTATAGCCGCCTGATTGAGCTGGCACACTGTCTGCTGATCGTGGGGTATTCTGTTATTATTGATGCAACAAACCTGAAATCCGCGCAAAGGCAACGGTTCATCGAGTTAGCGAGACTGCTGGGTGTCCGCTTATTTATTCTATCGTATAGCGCCTCGGTTGAGATACTGAAATCCAGGATAGAAAAGCGTTCCCAGCGAGGGAGCGATGTTTCTGATGCTACTGTTGCTGTTCTCGAGCATCAGCTTGCCGCCAGTGAACCGCTCTCCGCTGATGAGCGGATGTTTACGCTTGAAATCGATACGGAGATACCTGTAAATTTCGACAGCATAATACGGCAAATCAACCTATAACAGGCTCGCTCTTTACCGGAAGAGCCTTATGTTGTAAGACAGGTATCTTTCCTCAGGAAGCTTACGAAAGAAAATATTTGCTTGGTGGAGACTCGAGCTTATCGTTGGTAATGACAAGCTGGAAAACCATAGACTTATTTGTGGAGTTATTTAAATGACCAGATTTTTACGCAGCAAGTTCCATTTTCCAATGATGGTTACCATCTTTATGCTGCTCTGCAGCTTCACTGTTTTTGCCCAAACGCATCAACAGCAGGTGCACCAAATGGCGCATCAGGTAATGCCTTTTGATATTTCAAAGACTGTTCACATCTTCAGGATGACTGAGTTTGGCGGTGTACAGCGAGTCATAGCGAAAGATCCAGAGTCTATTGATCAGATCGCTCTCATTCAACAGCACCTCAAGCACGAAGCTGAGAAATTCCGGCTTGGTGATTATTCTGACCCGGCAAAACTGCATGGCATTGAAATGCCTGGTCTCAAGAAACTTCAGAGCGGTGCCCCGGACATCAGGGTTTCCTACGCGGAAATTCCTTCCGGTGCAGAACTTATGTTTGAAACAACCGACCTCTCCCTGTTAACCGCTCTGCATAGATGGTTTGGGGCTCAGTTATCCGAGCATGGCGCTGATGCCAGATCAGAATAGGCGAGCGGCCATTTAACAGTTGATAGAGGCCATCACCGCAGCCGGACGTTTCAGGGCTATAATCTAAATGGTGGAACAGTACTTAGTGCTCAAAAGACAAAGTCGAAAATCAATTAACCGAATGTAGGTTTTTCCATTTCCTTGAGCTGAAGTTCATCGGGTGGTCCGAATTCAGTGTGCAAAGTCGCTTTAATATCCGTTTCTCCTCTGTTGTTTGATTCAACAAACTGGGTGGTTACGACGATACACCCGGCGTGGGTTTGCGCTGTGCGGCGACTAAGGAGTCTGGGTATTTTATCCAAAGCCACCCAAGTATTTGAAGATACATAACCCTTTGAATAACCCCTTGAAAGTTCGGGGTATTGAGCATGAGAAGTGGAAATACTATCGCTACCGCCGCCATGTAAAAGCAAACAATTCTCTGTCTACCATTATTTCGGAAACCTTGCCAGATGAACCCTACCGTAATGACGGTTCCTGCAACGCTTGCCATGACTCCGTGTATAGTGTGGAAGGTGGCATTAAAATTGAGAGATGTATCCAATGGTTTGTGTGGAAACATGCCTGCAATAGCCATTGCTGCTCCGAATAAAATGAATGGGAGCAGCACAACTCGAAACCTTCTAACCCCGTCAATGACGATACCTCCACCGAGTATGACAAAGGCAATAATCATGATGAAATTATTCTCAGTATGCTGTGCGCCGAGTTCGCTGATCAGGTTGGTGACGGTTGAATATTCAGCGACAGTGTAGAGAGGGCCTAATAAAACTACTAATGCAAAGATGGCAATAACAACTCTCGTTACGATCAGTTTCACTTGTGTTTGTATTCTTCAGGTCGACAAGAAACGGTTGAGATACCAGTCAGTAGCCTTGTCGAGGCCGGCACGCACAGAGTACTCAGGCGAATATCCCAGTAATTTCTTTGCCTTATTAATATCTGCCAGAGAATGGCGGACATCTCCTGCCCTGAAATCACGATAATTTGGTTTTGCCTCAAGATTTCCAGGTATTTTACTTTTAATCCGATCCCGAATGAGTTCAAAAAGTGTATTGAGTGTTGTGCTTTCACCAAAAGCAATATTGTACACCTGATTGAGAGCTTGTTTCGTGTCAACCGTAGCAGCTAAAATGTTTGCCTGGACACAGTTTTCAATAAAACAAAAATCCCGGCTTGTCTCTCCATCACCGTTAATGAATAAGGGTTCCTCACTCAATAAACCAGCAAACCACTTGGGTATAACCGCCGCATAGGCACCGTCAGGGTCTTGTCTTTGACCGAAGATATTGAAATATCTCAATCCAATAGTATCAAAATTATATACTCGAGAAAACACTTCTCCATACAGTTCATTAACCAGCTTGGTAACGGCGTAAGGGGAGAGCGGCTTGCCGATTTTATCTTCTTCCTTGGGCAAGCCCGGATGATCGCCATAGGTCGAACTTGAGGCTGCATAAACAAACTGTTTTACGCGAGCATCCCGAGCAGCTACCAGCATATTGAGAAAGCCGCTTATATTGTTTGCATTAGTTATAACTGGATCTTCAATTGATCTTGGAACCGAGCCGAGTGCTGCCTGGTGAAGGACATAATCAACATCTTTACATGCCGTGGCACATGTTTCATAATCACGAATATCTCCTTTGATAAAATGGAAACGCTGCCATTGCTCCGGTGTAACTTTGCCACACACTTCATCAAGATTAACTTGAAAACCTGTAGAAAAATTGTCAAGGCCAATGACCTTCTGGTCAAATCCCAGAAGTGTCTCAAGAAGGTTGGACCCTATAAACCCGGCAACACCCGTTATAAGCCACGTTCCAGGTTGTTTGATCAATTTTTCCGTTCTCTGCTGGTAATAATTTTTCACTTTATATCCTATCGTTTTATGAGCACATTATTGCCGAACACAAACAGCTGATCTGACATACTGACATGAAATATTTTTTTATAAATACGAAAAAGAGCTGAAAACTGTTCTCACTACGTTTGGTCTGAAGCGCTTAACTACTAATCTTATCATTAAAATCAGCACGTTTACAAGTGGATGAAGACTGTTCCTGAATCCCAGGAATTGTTCCGGGTAGAAGATCCGGTTGCCTGGGTTTAATTTCCGTACATTTGCTGGAAAAAATCCACAATTGTTGCACTCCTTTACCTGATGTCTTTATAAAACATGGCCACATTTGGAGATGATGCCCGTCTTGCAGCATACTCTGGCAGATCACCTTCTATGAAACCGAGTTGAAAGTACAGTGCATGCAGACGCGGATTATTGGTGAGCGAAATAATTCGATTAAATCCCATACGTTTCGCCTCACCTTCAAAGGCGGTAACTGTAAATACCCCTACGCGCTGATTCCGAAATCGGGTAGAGATAGCCAGTGCTCCAAGTTCTATTGTGCGGGAATCAACCTCTATCCGCTCTGCACAGCCGACAGCAATACCGTCTATAATGGTCAGACGGAACCGTTCTCGATGTTCAAGAAGATAGTGTTTATTCCGCGGTTTAAGAAAGCCCTTTTTTGTATATAGATCAAGGATACCGGCTATCATTTCTACATCCTGGTCGGTAACGGCAGGAAGAAATTCCTCCTTGAAGTTATTGGCGATCAGAGTTCCAGTACCCTCAACCGTGAACAGTTCATGCTTGATCGTGTTTTTTCGTGCCGGAAGAATATGGACACGATCATAGGCCCCTCCGACGATGCGGTTGCATATTTGGCTCAAGGCTCCAGCTATGTTAACATTGGCAAAAATTTCGTCAATGTTTTGAATGGTATCCTGGGTCGTGAGCGTATTAATCCGATGCCCTTTGTGATCACAAAGATATTTTCGTTCCAGAAAAATGAGCTTGAAAACAGACTGCTCTCTGTCAAGCACATAGGTATAAAAATCCACCTCCGGCGCAACACGTTTGATTTCCGTTTCGGGCAGACGATCGGCAAGTAAACGGAAATGTTTTTGATTGGCGAAACGGTTGGCCATATTATGATAGAGAGTCGTCCGGATACCGTGTCGAACAAGAAATTTAACATCCGCCAGAATGTGAGCAAAGTTATCCCGCAAGATACCTTCCCGACAGGCAATACATATATGCTTGCCTCTTAAGGCCTGGAGATATTCAGCGAGATAGAGTCGTGGCATTGGTCTTCAATCCAAGGTGTTGCGCTGTACCATATGGTGATACAGAAGTTATAGTGCAGTCAAGAATATCCGGGCTCATGGTTAACCTGGCCTCAAGCGAGAGATATTTTATTATAATCAGCTAGCCAAATCAGCTCCTTTGACAGCTTTTGAATCAGACACGCCTTCTTCATCATTAGGGGTGTTTCGCTTCTGCTTCCCTGTAGAAATCTCCTGTATACTGGGCACTTCCAGGTATTTCAAACATCGCAGGATAATGGTGATGATAAGAAGAAAACATTTCTTCATATGGCAAATCAGCAAAACTGCCATGGTCGCACAGGTACTCCATATGTTTTTGACCCTCTGTATTAAACTCATGGAAGATTGAATCACTGGTTCCATCAAACTCCAGTGGTTTAACCTTAAAACGCTCGCACAACGACAGGTTGAATGCAGGGGTTGCCTTGACCCAGCTGCCGTTTAACATAAATTCTGTATAACCATGATAGTAAAAGGTATCGGTACCCATCACCTGACGTAAACGATTGGTTGAAAGATGATTGCGCACATCAGCAAAACCAAGCCTTGAAGGAATACCCTGTTGACGGCCGAGAGCCGCAAGGGTGACAGCCTTGGCTACACAGTATCCCGCTCCTTTGGTGATAATGGTACTGGCTTTGAAAGCCTCACGGGAGTACCTCAGATCATAAGGATCGTAACGTATTTCATCTCGCACAGCGTAGTAGAGGCGCAGCGCACGTTCCATCGGGCTGTCGACTTTTGCACACACTTTCTCAGCGAATGTTTCCACCGCAGGATGTGTAGAATCAAGAAAGTGAGTAGGTGTGAGATAGAGCACATTTTTATTATCACTCATAAAATTACCTTTATAAACAGAGACAAGGGCGATCCATAGCACTCATCGTCCCTGGGTTAAACGGGGAGTCATTTTACCATTCAAAGGGTAATACATGCATATTATATTCTCTATAAGATTGCACAGGAGAAACATCGTATCTATGATTAGTACTATAGCTTGAATAAGTTGTTTCAAACAACTGAATAAGTTCGACTATTCCACACTAAAATCGTTCAACAAGGAGAACTGCTATGCGTGATTCATCAAACCTTCACCAGAAAATTCAAGAAATGTGTGACTGTTTCGCAATAAACGATCCTCTTAAGGAAATGTCGAGGTTGCAGCATGACCCAGATGCTGAAGAGGCGGCAATTAAGTGGATCGCCCTGGCAATCCTGCATGGTCTTAACAGCAATGCTGAGGAAATTTCTATCCAGCAGACGAAAGCCGGGTCGGTGAAAGTTATAGCTGAATATCGAAAGGCTGAACTACCGGCACCTGATTCTGTTATCGGTAAGGAAATCGTTAGTGCGTTTAAGAAAATTATTCATGTTGATAGTTCTCAAGGTGAATCGACCCTGGCATTTGGTGTTCGTAATTCCAGTATGGATTTACAAGTGCGAACCCGGGAAGAGAGCGGTGAGAACCGAGTGACCATTAAATTTCCCTGAGATAGATGACGTTTCATTCACTCTTTACCTCAGAGATAACGAACAGAACATCGTCATAAGCCGGTAAACGGCAATTGACGGCCACACCAGAAGGATATGGTTTTCCAGTTGTCAGTATGTTACCGCACCTTCGGCTGCTGAAGAGACCAGGCGGGCATATTTGCTTAAAACTGCACCCGAATGAGATTCCTCTGGTCGCTTCCAGTGTCTGCGGCGCCGTGCTAATTCAGTATCTGATATCTGTAAATTCAATTCTTCTTTTTCAAGATCTATTGTTATAAGATCGTTCTCTTCAACCAGAGCAATGGTTCCACCGAGGATTGCCTCGGGAGCAATATGTCCGATCATAATGCCGTGGGTGCCTCCTGAGAAACGACCATCGGTGATCAGAGCTACGCTATCCCCCAAACCCGCCCCCATCAATGCCGCAGAAGGGGAAAGCATTTCCCGCATGCCAGGCCCTCCCTTCGGTCCCTCATAACGAATTACAATGATATCTCCTGGCTTAATACCGCCGTCGAGAATTGCCGATAGAGCCTCTTCTTCGCGCTCGAAAACCCGGGCTCGGCCAGTCATGTCCTGCAATGCTTTGCCGCTTTGTTTAAGTACACAGCCCTCTTCGGCCAGGTTGCCGTAGAGAATACGGATATGTGTTCCTGGCGGTGCATAGGGATTTTCGAGTGGATAAATAACATTCTGATTATTTGGCAGGGTAGGAGCATTGGAAATGTTTTCGGCAAGACTCTTGCCTGTTACGGTCAGACAGTCGCCATGCAGAAAACCAGCTTCAAGTAATACCCTCATCACCATGGGGGTTCCGCCCAGGTTGCTGAGATCATTCATTAAATATCGACCAAAGGGTTTAAAATTGCCGAGAATCGGCACCCTTCGAGTGATAGATGAGATATCTGCCAACGACAGAGCAACCCCGGCTTCTCTTGCCAGAGCCAGGAAGTGTAGTACTGCATTTGTTGATCCTCCCAATGCCCAGGCCAGGGTAAGAGCATTTTCAAAAGCTTTTTTCGTCATAATTTCACGGGAGGTTATTCCCTGATTCAGTAAAGTAATCAGGGCACGGGCGCTGCTGATTACATCACCTCGCTTCTCTTTGGAAATATTGTTCTGCTGATCAACTGCCATATTTGAAGATGAACCTGGCAGGCTCATGCCAAGGGCTTCAATGGCTGCTGCCATTGTATTGGCAGTGTACATGCCCCCGCAGGAACCCGCGCCCGGGCAAGCATGGCATTCAATGCCATGAAGTTGATGTTCGTCAATTTTGCCGGCAGCATGAGCTCCAACACCCTCAAAAGCGCTTACGATGTTAAGCTCTTCCCCTTCAAAATTTCCAGGCAAAATACTGCCGCCATATAGGGTAAGCCCAACAAGGTTATTACGTGCAATTGGCATCAAAGCCGCAGGGATGGTTTTATCGCATCCGGAAAGCGTAATGACACCATCGACTCTGTACCCTTCAGTCATGAGTTCGATGGAATCGGCAATTACTTCACGGCTGACCAGTGAATACTTCATCGCCTCACTTCCCATTGAGATACCATCAGAGACAACCGGCGTTCCAAAAACAATTGGCTTTCCACCGGCAACTTCAATTTCGTGTTGCAATAAATCACCAAGTTCACGAATATGATCATTACATGGCGTGCCGTTTGTATATGGTACTGCAAGAGCTATCAATGGTTTATCAAAATCCTCATCGCTGAAACGCACCCCCCGTAACATGGATCGCGCTGGAGTACGTGCTTCCCAGTTTCCAGCTTCTCTGCTGCCGGTAATTTCATGACTGCGACGTAACATGCTCTTTTTTATTTTTTTCATGACAGGTGTCCCTTATATAAAAAATCATGGGTGGATTATTGGTATGACCTTAACAAATGGTCTTTTTAGTAAAGTAAGTCCTCTGCAGAGAAGTTCTTAAAAATGTAGGCTCTTCCGGTAAACGAGTGCCTGTTTGCCATAATCATTACTCAGTTGTCCATCAGATTCCCTTTGCTCGGCGGCACCAAACGGGGGACATCCAGTATGCGCATTCCTCTTTCAGGTAAGCGTTATCCGGATGAACCAAAATGTAACCTCTTATACCTGGTGCTCCTTGTCATTCGATATTGGTTTACTGGTAATAAGGATCTTCTCATTCTTACATGGGCAACTACTCAGATAGAATAACAATTGGAAGCGATACCTGGGTTAATTCTCAATGGGACAATTACGGAGGAATTATCGAGTTTGACAGAAACTGGCTTTCCCAGCTTCCGCCGGACATCGCGGCGAAGATCGCTTATGAAAACGCAAAACGATTATTCGACTGATTGTCAAAATCCTGGAAAACAACCTTCAATTGAATCGCCTCATATTTCCTAAGTTATCTTCGCTGGCGCCCACGCCGTGAGCAGTTCATACCTTTTCGTCGCAGCTATCCGCCCTTAAACATTAATAATGCATCGTTTTGTGACGGCATGATTATTGAGTATGGTAAGCTGTGTGATGGAGAGGTAGTAGGGATATTAAAAAAGAATAAATTTTTCAACCATCACCGCTTGAAGAGATAAGAAAAAGGTAGTAGAAATGTCTGGTCCAAGTTCTGAACCAAATCAGGATCGTCCCATTACGTTCAGGTTGTCCTCAGAAACAAATTCATACGACAAAAGGATTATTTTAAATGAAAACGTTGACCTATATATTCTTCTTCCTTTTATCACCTGCCATCGCCTGGGCAGGAGGAGATACTGCTGGAGCTGCCGACCTCACAGGCACCATTTATGGTTACCTTGGCATCATCATCTTTATACTGGCATACGCTCTGGTTCCACTGGAAAACACCATTCACCTCCGAAAAAGCAAACCTGTACTCCTGGCTGCGGGCATAATCTGGGTGTTGCTGTCTATTGCCTATATCAGTATTGGAGACACGCACACAGCTGAGGTAGCCATTAGACACAGCCTGCTGGAATATGCAGAACTCTTCCTATTCCTTCTGGTTGCGATGACCTATATCAACGCCATGGAAGAACGAAATGTTTTTCAGGCACTCCGAGCCTTCCTGGTTTCCCGCAGTCTCTCCTTACGAATGATTTTCTGGGTCACTGGTGCCCTGGCTTTTATAATCTCACCCATTGCCGATAACCTCACCACCGCCCTGCTTATGGGGGCCGTGGTCATGGCCGTTGGCGGGGACAATAAAAAATTTGTTGCCATTGCCTGTATCAACGTGGTGATTGCAGCAAATGCGGGCGGTGCTTTCTCACCATTTGGGGACATCACCACCTTAATGGTCTGGCAGAAAGGAAAACTCCACTTTACCGAATTTTTCAGTATTTTCCTGCCGTCACTCGTCAACTGGCTCATTCCCGCTATTTTCATGAGCTTTACTGTCGACAAAGCTACTCCTAAAAAACTCGAAGAGACTGTGTCACTTAAATATGGTGCCATTGTTATAATGGTCTTTTTTATTATCACCATTGCAACAGCGGTAAGTTTTCATAATTTCCTGCATCTGCCCCCTGTTGCCGGCATGATGCTCGGACTCGGCTTCCTGGGGCCGCTTTCCTATCACATCAAGGTTCACGAGGGCAGGTCTGAACGCTATGACTCCATTCTCGGAGCTCGCGGCTCTGAATCAATTTCGCCAATTTCGACCATCGCCAGCAGCAATCTTGATCTGGATGAGGTCATTGAAAAATCAGATTTACCTGCCTTTGCAATCGACATCAATCATATTGTTACTCACTGGAATAAAGCCTCTGAGCTTTTCACCGGTATCATGGCTGAGGCTATTATTGGCACTGGCAATCACTGGAAACCATTTTATGAAACCAAGCAGCCCGTCATGGCGGATCTTGTTCTCAATTATATGCCGGAGCAAATGATAGACCAGCACTATGGTGGGCATTGCAAACGAAATGAATTCATTGAAGGTGCGTATGAGGCGTCCCGATTCATTCCGACCCTTGGTGAAAAAGGTCGCTGGGTTTCTTTTTCTGCGACGCCTATTCGAGATGAGGATGATACTATTACCGGAGCCGTCCAGATTCTCGAAGATTATACAGAAAAACAAGCTGCCGCCCAGCAGTTCGATTTGATGAAAAAAATTGCCCGGGCCGAGTGGGATACCCTGCTGTTTTTTTATGGCGTCATCCTTTGTGTCGGTGGTCTTGCACAATTTGGCTATCTTTCTGCCATCTCTCAATACATGTACCATGACCTCGGTCCAACGACTGCCAATATCATCGTCGGTTTTCTGTCAGCAATCGTTGACAACATTCCTGTCATGTTCGCTGTTCTTAAAATGGACCCGGTCATGTCAGAAGGCCAGTGGCTTCTGGTTACATTAACTGCAGGGGTCGGGGGAAGTATGCTGTCTATTGGTTCGGCGGCGGGAGTGGCCTTAATGGGGACCGCCCGGGGCATCTACACGTTCGGTGCACACCTGAAGTGGGCACCGGTGATCGTTCTTGGTTATGCGGCGAGCATTGTGTGCCATCTCTTTCTTAACGCCAAATTAATGTGAGAATCGCTTCGGGAGAAAACGTATATTCTTTTACCAGGAGTATGTGTTCCGGCGGTGCGTTGTCATTTTGAGTAATCATGGCCTTACTTAACTATCATTATGGCCAGTCCGATCCTGCCTGTTTACGATGCCCCGGTTTGCTTTTCGGGGTTAAATCGATTCGGTGAGAATATTTCGATATCGACTGCCGGAGGGGAGTCAACCATAAGATCTGCCAGTATTTCCCCTAGAACAGGAGCGAACTTAAAACCGTGTCCAGCAAGGGCAACCCCAAAAACATTGCTTGATCCGGGTCTTTTACCGAGGTAAAAATGCCCGTCGGGTGTCATTGTGTAGAGGCACACTTCGGAGGTAATGGGGCAACGCTGAAGGGTGGGCAAAAATTGTGAAATTACGCTCCTGATTTTCTCCACCTCGCTCGGAAAGACCTCTCGGATAAGCGCGGCGGGATCACAATCGACAAGCTCATTATGGAATGCGGTCTTAATTCGTGAGGCTGCGCCAATCACCGGCAATGCGTAAAATTCTCTATACGTTTTCGAAGACTCCGGACTCTTTTCGTCTGGAACCTGCCAGAAGTTAACAGGAAAGCGTCCAAGGTGAAGACCTCTGTCTTTCGGCGCTTCAAGCCAATGTACCGGAACACGTTTTGGCCTCAATAAACTGCCCTGCAAGCCAAGCAGCCTGTTCGTCCAGGCCCCGGCCGATATGAGCAGCCGGCCGGCTTCATAAGCAGTTCGGGCTGTATGAACGTGAACCTTGCCGTGGCCCTCTGTCCATCGATCCACCTGTTCATCCACAACCAAAGTGGCCCCCGCCTTTTCAGCCTCTGCCAAAAAGGTGGCAATGCTCAATTCCGGAAAGACAATACCAGCCTCTTTTTCCAATCCGGCGATAAATGTAGAAGGCGGGACTAATTGTGGCCATCGTTTTCGAACCTCAGCTGCGGTAAGGCACTCGTGGGGGATATTGTATGCTTGAGCACTTGCCATAAATCCGGAAACAGCAGGACTTTGAGGTGGGCCAATGGTCAAATTACCCGTCTCGACAAGCAGTTTTTGCCCGGAATCCTTTTCCAGCCTTCGCCAGAGTTCCCAGGACCTCAGCGCCATCGGCACATATGAGGTTCCTTCCAGGTAGGCACGGCGTACACTCCGAGAGGCGCCGTGGTGACTGCCCATGTTGTGAGGCGGGCGGTATCTATCGATGCCCAGCACCTTGAAACCTCGACGGGCTAGTGTCATGCAGGTTGCCGAACCGGCTGTTCCCAAGCCGACAATGATAAAATCATAGGTAGGCATCCGATTTCCCGATATCATCTTTTTGAAGAAATTTTGCCAGCTTTTCTCGAGAGTGTGGGCCAGTTTCAAATCAGATACCAGCACCATACAATCTTTTTAGCTCCAATGGCAATCTTAACGACTTGAAAAAACCAGTGTGAGGTCCTCGCTGATAATTTTCAACGTGCTGGAGATACTTTTCTGATTACGCTATTGTTAATAGAGACAGGTAGAATCAAGGTAACCCCACCCCCTCACAGATATGAGTAAAACGGACTTATGAACGAGATATCTACGAGCCAGCTGCTATTAATTGTCAATGGCTATGTTCTGCTGGGACTGATGGTGTTTGCAATGAGTGGAAGAGCGCTGATCTGCCGGGTATGGGAAGGCCGCTGGTGTATGAGAAAACTGCGCGCAGTCAGATTTTTGATTGCCATCGTACCCATGTTAACGTGTTTGGCTGCACTGGCTTTTGGCCTCTTTGCCTTAGGGATGTCACACGGATCTCGTCCGGAAGGTTATCAGGTTGTCCTCTTTGTTCTTGGATGCCTCACGCCATTTGCTCTCCTTATTTTATGGATTATTGGTTTCCTCGTTGTTGATGCCGTGTGGGTTGTTGCATTGACCTCAGTTCTCTTCTATTTCTCTTTTATAAACCCCGTTCTTTATATGCGTTATTGGGCCGAAGATAACTATCAGTGGGCGCAGTTATGGATAGCCGAATCTTATGAAGGAGGCAGAGGAGGGGTTGAGATGTCAGAGCCGATGGCTCGTTCCTGGTACAAAAAGGCGGCATTAAACGGAAGCGCAAAAGCCCAATACAAGATGGCAGGAACTCAGCGGCGCAGCAAAAACGCCAAAAAATACTATTTGATGGCGGCAGAACAGGGGTATGTGGATGCCATGATACACCTCATTCGATCAACCGGTAACAAAACCGATCGTCAGCAATGGTTAGACAAGGCAATGGCCCATGGTCACCCTGAGGCGCTCTTTTTCTCAGCTGAAGATGCCATGAAAGATAATCTGCCGAGAGCAAGAGAACAGATGGTTCAAGCGGCAGAAAAAGGATCTCGATCGGCAATGATGTTTCTCGTATCGGAATACCGAGCAGGAGGTGTTCTCTTTGATATGAACGCATCTCTTGCTGAGAAGTGGAAAACGGTTCTGGTGAATACTCCTCAGGTCGAGACGGATCCGCAACATCTAACGTTCGTCTGGGTGAAACAGCAGCTGGGACAGTTGGATGAAAAACCACTTGCAGCTGGAGAACCTGAGAAGCTGTTCCGGCAAGCCAGGAATTTCTTACGTCATCCTGCAAAGGACGATATCCTGCACAAGCGGGCCTTGGACTATCTCCAATTTGCAGCGCTGGCGGGTTATGGCGATGCCGCCCTGCAGCTCGCCAAAATCATGATGCAGGACAGTAAGGCCGATAACCTTAGCCCGGAGGCGCTCGGCTGGTATGAGATGGCAGCAAAAGATGGGAATTTTCGTGCCCTGGAGACCCTCACCTTATATTTCAAAGAGAAACCTGATGCAACGATAGAAGACCTTTCGAGATCAGAACACTATAACCTGCAGCTTCTCGAAAAAATTCAGGAACAGAGCAGGACTGGCGCTGGAAATTTCAGAAGGCAGCGCCTGGCCGGTGAATTACGAGATACCAGAAAAAAAATGGCACGGCTGCAGAGGTTGGGGGGAAGTTGGCAGGAGGCACGTCGATTGGCCAAAGAAGACCACAGCAAGGAGTTCCAGCTGGCAAAGGAACTCATAGCCAGCAGGCAATACAAAAATGGCATGGCGCGAATGCGATCTGCTGCAGATAGGGGCAACAGCGAGGCCCGTTTTGAACTGGCCAACCGGACCCTCAACGGGCCCAGATCTTTTTCTCAGGAGGTTAGAGCAATCACCGATCTGCAGGAACTTGACCGGCAGGGGTTTTTACCCGCCAGTTACAGGTTGGGTATGTTGTACCAGTCGGGTACCGGTGTTGTTCCCAGAAATCTTTACTTAGCACATGGGCTGTATCTTAAGGCACAGGCAGATGATGATCTCCGGGAAAAGGCAGATCGAAGGCTTGAAGGCGGATTTGAATCGATAACAAGTTTGCGGATACTGCCCGGCGACAATACCCTGCAGAAAATAGAGGCGTGGTATGTCGCAGCCCTTGACGGAGAATATGATGCTACTCTGCTGCAGCAACAATACCGGGCATTGAAACACCATTTTGGTAATTTTCCTGAATTGGTGCGAAAGGCTGAGGACGGCGACGACAGCGCACAATATGAGTTGGCACAAGGGCTGCAAAGCCATAATCTTGATGAGTCAATGCAGTGGCTGAAACGTTCTGCTGAAAACGGCAATAACGATGCCCGGTATGAACTTGCTGTTCGAATGATCAGGGGAAAGAAGAATCCGCCAGAAACTGTTCAAGCGTTAAAGGAACTTGTCTTCAGTGCAGCTGAAAATGGTCATGTGGGTGCGATGGTATTTATCGCAGCGCAGTATCGAAGTGGAAATGGCGGTTTTGAAAAAAATAGTAGCCTTGCGAAACAATACTATGATCTGGCACTGGCAGCTGCCCATATGGAGATAGTCTTTGATGGAGAAATAGCAGGAAAAGCTATAATTATCAAACGCTCGAACCTGTTGAGAGCAATTGAAAAATTATAGAGATTTGCCGCCAAGCACGTCTCAGGGAATTTTTTTCATGATTACCACACCACCGTATTCATGGACTGAATCATGGGCGCGTACCGATATTTCGGTGATGCCTTCCGGGATCTCCACTCCTGCCAGACTGCGCGTGAACGGCTGCTCGTCAACATGGGGATGAAGGAGCGTGCGGGTCCCCAGGACAGAGCCGTCCGGCCCCAGGACTTGCCATTTGTCGGCATAGTGTTTCCAACCACCATCCGCATGTGATACGCTGACGTTGAAACGGTATAAACCGTTGCCGTCCTTTATCACCTCAACGCCGACAACATCCGCCTCACCAGCCGAGGCTTCAATGATTAAAAGCAGGAAGAGCGGAATTAAAAATAAAAATATTCGCATCTGTTATGGCCTCGTTCCAGTATTTTGTCCCGTTTTGTGAAATCTCTACCCCGTTTCCGGTTCAAGGTTTTTGACAGTCTCAATGAGGTCATCCAGCGAAGCAAGAGAGGCCATCTGGTCCTTGCTGACGGCAACGTCCAGGGACCCATTTTCTCTGAGAATCACAGGATATTCCATGGGCCTGTCATAGCGCTGCTCAAATTCGTCACGATGGAGAAACTGCATTTCTATGGTGCTGTCCTGACGAAAGGCCTTCCACTCGGGATTTTCCCGAAACGTACCATGGGTAAGACTACAGAGAAGACAGCCGTAATCCTGCGGACTGAATAATTTCTGCCCGATATCCTTGACCGTGTTCACAATACCACTATCTGAGTTGTAAACGAAAATGAGTTTCATGTCCCACCTCACTCAATATTTATTGGTTCTGTTGCCCGTCTGGCAATAATTACTATAAGCCTTGTTAGGAGAGAATCCAGTACAACCATATTTGCGTTCTGGGTTACCCACTGAACTGAAATGAGTAGGTAAGGCGGCAGATAAGCTGTAATTCAGAACTACACTAATCAACTATGGGGCAATGTAGAGGAAAACCTTTCTTGTGTTGCGTCATGTCCTGTCAGTTATTAAATTTTAAGTATCAAACCATGGAGGAACCCATGTTGACAGATGTCCATATTATCTTGACCTACCAGTGCACCTTTGAGTGTGATCATTGCTTCTTATTCTCAGGACCATGTTCACAAGGTACAATGACGATGGTGCAGACACAGCGGATTCTTGACGAGTCAGTGAAAATTGGCAGTGTGGAGTGGGTTTACTTCGAAGGAGGTGAGCCATTTCTTTTTTATCCTCTGTTGCTGGAGGGAATTAAGCGTGCTCGAGACATGGGATTTCGGGTCGGGATAGTGACTAACGGCTATTGGGCGATATCCGAGGAAGATGCAGAACTCTGGTTAAAACCAATTCAGGAACGTGGGCTCGATTATCTCAGTATCAGTGATGACTCCTTTCACTATAAAGAGGAAAACAATTCTGCCAGACGAGCGTTGATGGCAGCTAAACGATTAGGCATGAAGACTACCCCGATTTGTATCAAGAAGCCCTTTATCGAGGAACTGCCTGGTGAGGGACAGGAAAAAGCTGCATCGGTAATTGCAGGTGGTGTGATGTTCAAGGGAAGAGCTGTTGAGAAATTAACAGCGGGTTTACCCCGAAAACCATGGCAGGATCTCGCACAATGCCCATACGAAGAGCTGCGGACACCTATGAGGGTGCATATAGATCCATACGGCCATATTCATATATGCCAGGGTATCAGCCTGGGCAATATGTTTATAACACCGCTTTCAGAACTTATTAACGAATATAATGCAGATTCGCATCCAATATGTGCTTCTCTGTCAGAGGGGGGGCCGGCCTCGCTGGCACGGCAATACGATGTGAAGCACGAGGAATGCTATATAGATGAGTGTCACTTCTGTTACCTCATCCGACGCACTCTAACGAACAGGTTCCCTGAGTATCTCGCACCACGGCAGGTCTATGGATTTGGCGTAGATGAATGATATTAAAAGCAGAGAATACATCTGGCTGCGTATGCTCCTGTCATAGATTAAGAGGCTATAAGCGTAGAGTTAGCAGACTAAAGAGTAGAGCATCAGTGCAGAATCTCGTAAAATAGTGACACCAGCGTCGGATTACCATGGCCAACGAGGTCTGCTGGGTACTGAGAGTGCTCGAAGAGCCGGCCCAGACCAAGCGTCTTCTCAAGACAACTGACAATGGAGCGTTTCCTTTCAGGGAAAACAGTGAACCGAAACTCGTTGTCAGGATCCGTTTTGCAGACGGTTCTTAAACTCTTCAGTGGTGAAAGAATAAACCTGAGTGCCATAGCACTCTACGGCAAAGGAGGCGCATACACTTCCGAGTCGGGCACTTTCAGCAAGGCTCTTTCCCGCAATAATACCGCTGATTAAGCCACCTCTGTAGGCATCGCCACACCCAGTCGGATCAGTGACTTTGTTTGCCCTGGCTGGATCAATGGTGATCTCTCCGTCTTCTGTAAACAGCTTTGAGCCATGCTCCCCGAGCGTGATAATGGTTGTTCCTGCAAGATCGAGCAGCGAAGTTTTTGACAGTCCGGTCTTGTTCATGATCATGTCAAATTCATAATCATTGACGATGAGCATGGAGCTGTCTGTAATTGCTTCTGTCAACCATTCAGCCTGCAATACAGGGAGTGCCTGACCTGGGTCAAAAATACATCTGATACCTCTTTCTTTGCATATCCTCGGGTAGTTGATCATGTCGTCCAGATTACCGGGCGAGGCAATTAACAATGTATCTTCCGGAACCAGGCCATCGAAATCCAGATTGGAACTGTATTTCATCGCCCCGGGATTAAACCCCGTTATCTGGTTGTTGGCCTTGTCAGTGGTAATATAGGCCCCGGCGGTAAACTCGTCTTCAATGACCTTTATATTCGCTGTTGCGATTTTGTTTTCTTCCAGCCATTTGAAATATCTGGTTGTATCGTGACCGATTGTCGCGGAAATAACAGGTGATTCACCCATCAGTCTTAGGGCGTAGGCGATGTTACCAGCAGTGCCTCCAAAATTTTCAGTTACGCCATTTACCTGGAAGGAGACATTAAGAACATGAATTTTGTCAGGTAAAATATGATCGGAAAAGTATTCCGGGAAATCCATAATTCTGTCGTAGGCCATGGAACCTGAAACAATAATTTTCATTTTTCCTTGATAGGTAAGAATTGGATTGTGAGATTAGATACTTTAATCTTCGTTAAACGAGTCAGTTCTTCGATCACAGATGTGTGCGAATATAAACAGGAGCCTGAAACTGTCAAGTATAAAACACTCATCCTCTGACCCGGATAATTATATGGGTACACCATTCAATGTCGCCGGTTTGAGAAGATGCCGCTGCAAAGGATGAGAGGCTGGTGCTGATACAGATGAAAACTGGTCTCATGGGGGTGCCTGATTTAATAAACGACATTCTAAGGTGAGCGCATTCGGGAGTTATGGTGAT
>CAZOWJ010000004.1:0-2699 GCA_964583415.1 uncultured Desulfocapsaceae bacterium | reverse complement strand
TGCCTGATTTAATAAACGACATTCTAAGGTGAGCGCATTCGGGAGTTATGGTGATGATGAACAGTTAATTGACCTTGGAAAATAACCTGACGACCTCCTCCAGTTTCGTGTTGACCGCCTGATAATTTATCGCAGAGTCATGATTTGTGCGGATATGTGCTTTTGCCGAATCACGCATTTTGATCCTTTTGTGGCGATCAATAATCAATGTTTCAATGTCCTGAGTAAAGGTGTCAGGTTCTTCTGCAGATGACAGAAGCCCGGTTTCATTGTGAACGACGGCCTCTTTTGCTCCCCAGTTTTTAAAGGCGACAACCGGCAGGCCGGCAGATTGAGCTTCGAGGTAAACCATTCCGAGTGATTCCTGAATACCCGGGAAAGCAAAAACATCTGCCGCACTATAATAACGATAGAGTTCGTGTCGGGGTATTTTCCCCAGGAAGAGGATATTGTCTGACAGCTTTTCTCTTCCTTCCTGCTCTATCATGGTCCGGTTTACCCCATCGCCAATAACGACCAGTATGATGTCATGACCTCTCTTTCGCAGCTCTAAACAACTGTCTATTACCTTGATTACTCCGGCTGTCTTTACTCCAGGCCTGAGCATGGCGGTGGTCATTACAACCCTTCGTTCTCCAATATTCCATTGGTCCTTCAGAGCTCTGCGTGCAACCAGATCAAAGTTGAATTGATCAGGGATAAGGCCGGGCGCAATATATTTCACCCGCTCTTCCGGCAGCAGTCGCTTCAGGTTAAGTTCATCTGTTTTTTTGTTGGTAAAAACCACTTGAGCTGCCTGCAGAGCGCGGCGATTCAAGATAAAACCGGGGAAGGTTTTCAGGCTCCTCTTTCTTTTCGTTGAATATATTCCCTGGAAAATAACATAGGGAACAGACAACCTTGAGCTGCAGGCTGGCCCCAGGAGGTCAGGAGCTTTGTAGTAGGTGTGATAACTGAGCCAGACATCAGAGGGAAAACGTTTTAATCCATCGATAATCCGGTTCCGCTCACGAGTAACATTTAAAAATTGCCAGGGCTTGAGGTACAGCCATCGGCTGCGCAGGGTGCTGGCTATCTCTACTTCATGGTTGTTATTGGTTAAAAAATCGTGAAGCTCCATGCCTGTGATGAGATCACCTGATGGGTTTTTATGACCAAAAGGCTTAAAAGGCATATAAAATGATATTTTCATATAGGCCGGGTAGCTCTCAGTTTATCGTAAACCGGGCTGATTAAATTTGTTCAAGCGGACCTCTCATTCTACCCTATGGAGGATTAATTGTGAAGAAAATCCGTTAATTTTTCAAGGAGTAGCAGTTGGTATTGAATGGAGTTATAGTACCATTCTGACGTGACAGCCGTAAATCTTTTTGATACCTCAGCTAACAGTCATGCCGGCAAAAAAAGAAAGGATGGGTACAATGGGGCAGGGCGATCTGTTGATTCCAGAGAAAAAAATGCAAAGAGAGTCATTGTGAGCTTTAGCAGATATGCATTTCTACCACTGATGGCAATAATTCTAGCCAGCTGTTCGGGTAAGGTGACCTATCAGCAGCCGATCTTTTCCAAACCTCCGGCAGGCGTTGATCTGTCCGATATAAATGAAACCACCAGATTACTCGATCAGCATTTTAACAAATGGGCCGGGACACCATATCGTCAAGGTGGCAGGGATAGACAAGGCATTGACTGTTCCGGGTTTGTTCAGCAGACCTATTACACGCTTTTCGGCATCTCACTGCCAAGAACGACCAGGATTCAGGCACAGTCGGGAAATAAAATTGCCCGACCGCAGCTGAAACCCACAGATCTGCTATTTTTCAAAACAGGTTTATTTGACAAACATGTCGGTATTTACAAAGGGAATGGCCAATTTATGCATGTCTCAACAAAACGAGGAGTCAGCCTGTCTCGCTTGAGTGATGATTACTGGGAAGACCACTTCTGGCAGGCACGCCGAATAATTGAATGATGAAACGCATGGTGCCGCAGTTTCCACCAGTCGATATCGTGTTTTATGCACATGATGGCCGTGGACTTGGCCATATAAGCCGTTCGGTAGCCATTGGTCTTGCTGTGCGCAGGCTCTATCCTGAGTTGCGTCTGCTGCTGGTTACCGGCGGATCGCAGACCCAGGAGCTAATCGGGGCAGGACCTCTGGACTGGCTGAAGCTTCCCGCTTACCAGACTGAAGTTGTTGATGGTAAATCCCGTGGTATTGATGGAAAATCGGCCTACAGTGATCAGCACTTGGGAGTCATCAGAGGTGATCATATCCGCCAGATTATAAAACTGTATCGACCCCGAGTTGTGCTCGCGGACCATTCGCCACAGGGGAAACACAAAGAGCTGCTTCCATCTCTGCAAGATTATGAAATTAAGAAGAAAACCAGGTGGCTGTTGGGCGTGAGAGGCGTGGTTGGCAGCGTCAAACAGACTTCATCCAGCCTGGCGGTTGATCTCTTCAAACAATACTATTCCGGCCTGTTGTGGTATGGCGATTCTGAAATTCTTGGCACTGCACATTGCCACAGTCTGAATAGTCAATTTTCAACGATAGCAGAGGAATGCGGGTATGTCTCACGACTTACGGAAGTTGAAAAGTATAGCCTTGATCAGGTGAAAAGAGACTCCCGTTTCCGCTGCACCATATCTGTACCATGGGCTGGGGAACAGACCAACAGGTTTCTGGAATTGCT
>CAZOWJ010000003.1:59537-109464 GCA_964583415.1 uncultured Desulfocapsaceae bacterium | reverse complement strand
AAAAACCTGAGAATTATTGGCGAACACCAGAGTTTGCCCGGTATTCAATGGGCGCTGCTTTCTGGGCGAATGGCAGCAGAGGCAATAATTGCTGATGGTTGAAATGGGCGCCATATCACCTGGGAACGATAGCTGATATCTCTTGGAAAGGTTATCACCATGAACTACTGCCCAGAATGTGCTGGCAAGGTAACATTAAAAATAACTGAGGGTGATGAAAGACCAAGATTTGTGTGCAGTTTATGCCAGACAATTTTTTACACGAATCCTAAAATGGTTATTGGCGCCATCCCGGAATGGGATGGTAGTATCCTATTATGCCGCAGAGCCATTGAACCAGCCAGGGGCAAATGGACCCTGCCTGCAGGGTATCTGGAAAACGGTGAAACGATCTCCGAATGTGCAATCCGTGAAACAGCAGAGGAAGCATGTGCAGTAATTGCCGATCTACGCCCCTATGTCATTGTTAATCTGCCCCATATCAACCAGGTGTATTTCATCTTTCGCTCTCAGCTCGTTGAAAACAAATTCCAACCGGGTATAGAAAGCCTTGAGGTTAAGCTTTTTCCCCCCGCAGAGATCCCTTGGACAGAGTTAGCGTTCGGTTCAATAAAGGAGGTGCTGAAGCTCTATTGTAAGGATCTCAGAATAAAGAAATTTCCCTTCCAGATTATCGACATTTGTTCACACTAATAATCAAACCTCACCTTTCTAATATCAGCGACTCTTTATGAGGTCGTTCTTCCCGTAATGGTAAACAAGGAGTCAGAAAAGGATACCTCATTGCTATATTTATCTTCTGCAGGTCCCAGGATACCCGCGAAGTGATTCTGTCTGTAACTCATCAAATGCACCGTTCCTTTACCTGTTTGATGTTTCTTCTGGGTTTCGCTGGTAATTTTTCCATCATTCGTTTGTATTGTTTGGGTAAACGTCCGAAATCATAGGATGCCAATCAGCAGGAATACTGATTGAAACATTCTGAATTTTTACCGTTTGCAGTTTTCGAACTGCACTGAATATCAGCATGGATACATTCTAGTAATGGTAAGTGTCAGGAGATATTTTTCAAGCCTGGTCAGGGGTAAATCCTTTAGCATTTTGTTGACAATCCACCTTTGTTTGTTAATAATGATTATCCATAAAGAATATATATTGAAACTCTATGAAAACTACCTCAAACAACAATGCTCCGGAAGAACGCCTGGAACAGATGATCAAGCGTTTCAAGGAAAATGAGCTTCGTATCACGCCACAGCGATTTGCTGTTTTGAGAGTTCTCGCTCATAGCCATGACCATCCCTCTGCAGAGAAGATTTATGAAGCACTTCAAGCCCATTACCCTACAATGAGCCGGGCGACCGTTTACAAAACCATAAACCTTCTTAAGAAGGAGGGGGAAGTACTTGAGTTGGAATTTAGTGACCTGGGTAACCGCTACGATGGCAATAGACCGTATCCCCATCCTCATGTTATCTGCACGGTATGTGCAACGATTACCGACCCGTCACATCTTGACCTGGATAAAATCACTGGCAAGATGATGGAGGAAACAGGCTTTAAGATCATGACGCATCGCCTCGATTTTTATGGGTTATGTCCTGAATGCCAGGGGAAGTAGGATTTTTTTTGGGAAATTTTGGATAATCATTATCTGTAAACAGTCATGCTTACTAGATTTTGATTATCAATATTCATAAAAAGCAGAGTATAATAAGGAGAACTACAGTGAAAAATCCCATCAACAAGTTGAAGAACAATGCCGGCACCCGTATCCGACAATCAGGATGTATTAACTGCAAAACCACGGGGCCCGCTGTTAATGCAGGATGTCTGGTTTCTTGAGAAACTGGCTCACTTCGATCGCGAGGTGATTCCTGAACGCCGAATGCATGCAAAAGGATCCGGGGCCTATGGTGCTTTTACCGTAATAAATGATATCTCCTCTTATACCAGGTGGACCCAGGTTGTTTATCGTACGACCAGGACTGAACAAGGTGCGGTGTGCAACACCCGATTGGTGACACTGCCGATGATAAGTCCTGCCAGGTTCGTTAGCCCTCTTGAACCCATGACAATAAGTTCACATTTTTCAATCCTGGCAATATCAGTAATTGCCGCTCCTGCCGGCTCTTCCATTATTCGTTCCTCAACCGCTATTCCGGCATTTCTGATATGCTGCAAAAATGGCTTAATTACCTTTTCTGATTCACTTATAATGTTAGAAATTTCTTCGTCTCTGTAGGGATGGCCCATAATGGTGGGGAATCTTCTGTGACAAAAGACGAGGAGAATGGATACACTGAATAACTTCGCATGCTCCATGGCTTTGTCCACTATCAAATAGGAATGTTCCGAACCATCTATGGCTACGACTATTTTGTTTGAACTCATGGGGCGTCCTCCTGGCTGAAGATGGGTGGTAAAAGCGGTCTCCTTATACCAATTATAATAAGCATGGTTTGAGATTTCAGCTCGCCGTGAAGAGTTGATTGACCGGGGGAATTTTATTCTTTTTCTTTACGTGATGGACGATCTGAAATTGTATCTAAGATATATCTGGACTTATGCCAAGACTGCATGCCGATACTAACCATATCGACGAGAAAGAGAATCTGACAGCTGATTTGAATATGCTTATAGTTAAGACAGGGAAGCATGCCGTTCAGATCCTGCCCATATAAACAGTCTCACGAACGGCAGGGAGGACCGATGTTCAGTTCGCCTGAAAACGTCAAGGTAAAATATATATCTATCCTGCTGCTGGTTCTCGGCACCTTTTTTGTATTGTCTTCACTCCAATGGGCGTTTGCTGCTGAAGACAGCAACCTTGTTCTGACTCTTCATATCAACGGAACCATCAATCCGGCAGTTGGAGACTATATTGATAAGGGTTTTAAGAGAGCCCGGGAGCATCAGGCACATTTGATTTTAATCCAGATGGATACTCCTGGAGGACTTGATGCCTCGATGCGGGACATTATCCAGAACATTCTCACCTCGAAGATTCCGGTCGCCACGTATGTATCACCGGACGGCGCCCGTGCGGCAAGCGCAGGCACCTACATACTCTATGCCAGTCATATTGCTGCCATGGCCACGGCAACCAATCTTGGCGCTGCCACACCCATACAGATTGGCGGTTTGGGTGGGGTCGAGGGCAAAAATGAGGGTTCTGATGAAGGCGGAAAATCTTCTGGCAAGACTGTACTTGAACGTAAAATCATCAATGATGCAAGCGCCTATATCAGGGCACTCGCTGACAGGCATGGCCGCAACGGTGACTGGGCTGTTGAAGCAGTTCGGGAGGCGGTAAGCCTGACCGCCCATGAAGCGCTTGAACTGAACGTCATCAATATTGTAGCGGAAAACTGGGATGATCTGCTGAAACAGCTTGACGGCTGGGAAATAAGAATAGAAGGTGAAACGATACAGCTCGAAACTGGAAACGTTCGGATTGAATCTTTCGAGCAAAGTTGGCGCTACAAACTGCTCGGTGTTATCAGTGATCCCACCATTGCCTATTTACTTCTACTCCTCGGTTTCTATGGGCTGATTTATGAGCTGGCAAATCCCGGTTTCCTCCTGCCTGGAGTGGCCGGGGGGATTTCCCTGATGCTGGCGCTCTATGCTTTTCAATTATTACCGGTAAATTACAGCGGGCTGGCTTTAATGATACTCGGAGCCGGTTTTCTAATCGGAGAGGCCTTTCTTCCCAGCTTCGGTACACTCGGTATAGGTGGCATAATTGCCTTCACTGTCGGATCGCTGATTCTGGTTGATGAACAGACATTAAGGATCTCGCTGCCAGTGATCATTGGCATGGCGGCTGTATCGGTCATCCTGGTGTTCATGCTGGTTGGACGCGTTTCAATGATGAGAAAGAAACGGCCTCATACGGGAGTTGAAGCAATGATCGGCATGGTCGGAGAAGCCAGAACTGATTTTATAGGTGCCGGCATGATCTGGTTGAACGGTGAATCCTGGAACGCACAGAGCAGCCTGAGCATTAAAAAAGGAGATAAGGTCAAAATCCTCTCCATCGCCGGGCTTAATTTAATTGTAGAACCGCTGAAGGAGGGCTTCTGACATGATCAATCAAGAGATAATCATCTATTTTGCTCCAATACTATTGCTGTTTGGTTTTTTAGTACTTTCTCTGAAAATAGTAACAGAATTTGAACGGCTGGTTGTCTTGTTTCTCGGACGTCTTCAGGGGGTTAAACAACCAGGGCTGCGTATTGTGGTGCCCGGAATTCAACGTGCATTCCGTGTAGATTTAAGGGTTATCACCATGGATGTTCCTCCCCAGGACGTGATTTCTCGAGACAACGTCACTGTCAGGGTAAATGCAGTGCTTTATTTCAGGGTAGTTGATCCGGAAAAGGCTATCATTCAAGTGGAGGATTACAATAATGCCATAAACCAGCTCGCCCAAACGACGCTGCGTTCAGTGCTGGGGCAGCATGAACTCGACGAAATGTTATCTGATCGAGAAAAGCTCAATAAAAATATCCAGGAGATCATAGACATGCGGGCTGACGCCTGGGGTATAAAGGTGATCAATGTTGAGATAAAGCATATCGACCTGAATGACTCGATGATCAGGGCAATTGCCAGGCAAGCTGAGGCTGAGAGAGAGCGGCGGGCAAAGGTCATCCATGCTGAAGGTGAATATCAGGCTTCAGAGAAGCTGCTCTCTGCGGCAAATATCATATCGCAAAACAGTCAGGCGCTGCATTTGCGATATTTACAGACCCTCAGTGACATATCGACGAACCAAACGTCGACCACAATCGTTTTTCCTCTGCCGCTAGAATTTATGAAGGCACTATCACAGCAAGTATCGCACAAGGAAAGCAGCCGGGAGTAAACATGCGGTTTGTGAGCGTTAAATTCTAAAAGTGGCTGGAATCTTTAATAATTCTAGTCCGTGGTAATGGATAACCCAGCTTGACACAGCGGGGTTGACCGTAATCCTGAATCTCCCCGAACTTCTCCTTTTATACTCATAGTGGACGAAAATGCTGATCGTACATATAGATAGAAAAGATAAAATGATCGCCATTTAAGATGAGGACTGATAAAACAGATTGGAAAACCCCAAAAAGAGATAGCCCGCATCTATCATGGTTACAGATTCTTAACAAAAAAATTGAGGAGATACTGTTATGGCAACACGCGAAGAACTGGAAGAAAAGTATGATGACTGCCAGGAAACCCCTGACTATGTTGCAGTTGCACTGGAGGCCTTCAATGAACTTGGTGACAAGGATTGGGCCGTTGAACTCTACGAAGAAGGTGCGGATTGGGCAGCGACTGCCCAGGATTTTATGGCGCTTTCCAGCGGTGCACGCGTAATCCTCGGAGACGAGGACAAGGCAGCCGAGTATTTTGAACAGGCAAAAGGAGCCAGCAGTAATGCCGGTGAGTTGATCGACCTGGCAGTGACTGCAGCGGAAAGCAATAACAAGGAGAGTGCCAGGGAGATGTTCCTGGCTGCCGCCGAGAAGGCAACCAAAGCTGCAGAGTTTCTTGGTTTAGCCCAAAAGATTAACGACACACTCGGCGACAAGGAACTGGCAAAGGATGTAAGTGCCAAGGCCAAGGAACAATGTTCGACTCCTGCTGATTTTGCTGAGCTGGCCAGGGGGCTGATCAACGATTTCGATGACCCGGATCAGGCCAAAGAGGTTTTGACCCAGGCGGCTGGATCCTGTAAGAGCGGTGCGGATTTCGCCTCACTTGCAGCAAGCGCTGGTGAGCTGTTTCCAGACAGCGATCTTGGCAGCACCCTTTTCCAGTCAGCTGAGGAGCAAATCGACTCCGGTCTTGAAATGGGCAGTCTGGCCAAAGAGGCGGTGGCCGCAACGGGCGACAAAGAAAATGGTTCCAGGCTTTTCAATAAAGCCAAAGATATGCTCGACAGTGGGGAAGACCTGGTAAAACTTGCGGCGATGATCCAGGAGTCACTTGAAGACAAGGAACTGGTTCTGGAAACCTATAAAAAAGCCGGTGGGTACTTCACCTCCTACAAGGAAATCATGAATCTGGGCAATTCTGTCCTCAAAGATACCGGCAATAAAGAGTATGCTGGCCAGATCTATCTTAAAGCAGCAGAGACCGGGCCGGAAACGCCCGGGCTTGTGAAAGTTGCAGAAAAGCTGGCTGATGAAATTGGCGACCTCGACGGTGCCGTTGAGGTTCTGCACCAGGCCGAAAATTCGGTCAAGACCAACGCAGAGTTCCAATCCATGGCCGATGCGGTCCTGAAGTACGCCACCGATCAACAGTGGCTGGATGATATCGCTTTGCAGAAGGAGAAACGGGTACAGTACTCAAAGCTTTATGACGACTATATCAAACGCGAACAGGAAGCTCTGACCGGGGCCACCCTGTGGAATCTCGGTCATGAAGTGATGCAGGCAACCGGTGATCAACCGTATGTTCGCAAGCTTTTTGCCAATGCGGAGAAGCGCTCCAATTACTTTGAAGACTACATGAATCTCGCAGATTTAATTGCCGGTGATCTCAAAGACAAGGAATGGGTCAGCCGCATTTATGGTGAGCAGTTCGAATCAACAGACGAGTTTGTCAGGAAACGAACTATCGCTTTAGCAACAATGAATAATCTGAAGGATGAGACAGCGGTCAGGAACTATTTGAAGAAGATGGAGGATAACTGCGATACTACCTCCGATTACATTAAGTTGGCCACAACAGTACACGAGGTGCTTGGTGACAACGGGTGGGTAAGGGATCTGTTTCAAAAGTCTCAGGCTGACTGCGATGATCGGGCTTACCTGTTGACCCTGGCAGGTAAAGTTCTTACCAGTCTCGGCGATGAAAATTGGGCCGGTGAGTTATATGGAAAGGTCGCAGATCAGTGTGCTGACAGCTACCAGTATGAATATCTTTTCAATATGGTTGAGCATCAGAGCAGCAATAAGGAAATGTTGAAAAAACTTCATACCAGAGCAGAGGAAAGCCTTTCCAAAGCCAAGGATCTCAGTTCACTTGCAGAGAGTGTCGCACGGAGATTCGATTCCCAGGATTGGGCCCGTACGATCTACAAAAAAGCGGTGGAAGCACCTGATATCCAGAAGGTAAAATTTGATGTGGCAGCGAGTGTGGAAAAAGTGCTTGGAGACCGCAGCCTGGCGGGCACCATACGTAACAGTTGACAGCACTGTTTCCTGAACACTAAAGAAGAGCGGTTGATGCCAGCACCGGCGAAGACCGCTCTTCTCTATTGTATCGTTGAGTACCAATGGGTTGTTTTAGAAGCCACTTCAGGCTCATCAGGAGATCCAGCCAGCAACAATCAATTGACAGTTTTGTTTCTCAACGAGAATACCGGTAGTGATTGTGACAAATTGATCCTCCGGTAACGAGCATCAAGGCTCCAAAGACATAGGCAATCGAAGGATAATTATCAACTGCACCCCTTCCCAGTTAAACCCCGTTGGATTTCCCTTAAAACCCTTTTGTTGATATCCACATCCTCGATCAACAGCTGAGTACTATAAACACAGTATCAGAAGCCATAAAAACCTGGGAAGATGACGATTGATATCAGCACCGTCACCTGTATCGCAATAAACGGTATTACGCCCCGGTAAATATCGGTAGTTTTTATCTCTGGCGGTGCCACTCCTTTGAGATAAAAGAGAGAAAAACCAAACGGCGGAGTCAGAAATGAGGTCTGCAAATTCATGGCGATGAGAATGGCAAACCAGAGTGGGTTAATACCAATTGCATCAGCTATTGGTAGTAGAATAGGCACCACAATATAGGATATTTCAATAAAATCGATAAAGAACCCAAGCACCATGATGGATAACATGGAAAGAATTAAAAAGGCCCACTTTTCTCCAGGAAGATTGGTGAGAAATTCTTCAACAATATAATCAGCACCGCTATACACAAAGACCATGGAGAAAGCTGTAGCACCAATTAAAATAGCAAAAACCATAGCGGTTATCTTCACGGTTTCCTGCAGTGAACCCATGATTATCTTTAGGTTAAGTTTCTTGTACATTGCCGCTAGTACCATGGAGCCCACAGCACCAACAGAGGCAGACTCAGTCGGGGTGGCAATTCCCTGAAAAATCGAACCCAACACCAGGACAATCAGAGTGAGTGGAGGAATGATAGCAATAAGCGCTTTTCTGATGTTCGCCCCATGAGTCAAAGAGTCATCATGTTTAACTGGTGGAGCTACGTCAACATTAATAAAGGCCAAAACAAGAATATAGACAATATAGAGGCCGACCAGAATAAGACCCGGCAATACTGCGGCTTTAAAAAGATCACCAACTGGCTCCTGAAAAACATCGCCTAGAATAATCAGCACTATTGACGGTGGAATAATCTGACCAAGCGTTCCGGCACCGCAGATGGTTCCTGTGGCCAGTCTTTTAGAATAGCCGTATTTCAGCATCACCGGCAGGGAAATAACGCCCATGGCAACAACCGAAGCACCAACAACGCCGGTTGATGCGGCAAGAAGCGTACCCACAAGTACCGTACTCACAGCAACACCGCCCCGTATTTTACCAAAAAGGGCTCCCATGGCCTCTAACAGACGTTCAGCAAGATCTGATTTCTGAAGGATGATACCCATATAGATAAACAGGGGTATTGCCATAAGTATGGTGTTGTTCATGATGGAATAGATGCGAAAGGGCATCATCGAGAACATCAGGAAAAATTCTTCAAAGATACCGCCAAGTGAAGCACCTGGCATCATTTCAATAAGAGCCGCTCCAGCACCGAATAACATGGATACTGACCCGAAGGTGAACGCCACCGGGTAACCAATGGCCAGCATGCACAGAGCTGCAAAAAACATGACTATTCCAATCATTTTGCACCTCTATAAATATTAATGTTTTTGACAATATAGCCCATTGCAGTGAAAATCAGAAAGGTGAAGGAAACGGGAATCATCGATTTGATGATCCAGCGATGCGTTAATCCTCCCGGATTCTCGGATATTTCATTTATACTGTATGAATCCATAACGTAGTGAATGGAACCTGTGGAAATAAGCAGCGCAAGTGGCATGAGGAAGAAAAAGGTACCCAGAATATTTAATAACGCCTTCTTGCGCACACTGTATTTTTCATAAAGAAAATCAACACGTACATGACCCTCATCCTTTAAAGCAACGGAAATACCAAAAAGAATGATGATTGAGAAAAAATGCCATTCCAGCTCCTGCATGCCCACGGAACTGTTCCTAAAGAAATAGCGCATGATAACATCGAAAAAGACGTTAAAAATCATGAGGAGCAGTAGAACGGATGTTATTTTCCCCACAATATTGATGACTGAATCAAATACGGCCTCTATTTTTGTTAGCATTTTCCCCTGTTGTTCTTCCTTCAAAGTTCCTCAATGTACTCCAAATCCCGTGAAAACCAATTTTCACGCTCTTTCTATACTCAAAATTTCGTCACACATCAAATTGAAAAACCGCCTGCTCGGTTGAGCAGGCGGCCTGTGTAACAACAAATAACCTTCTCTAAACTTTTTATTCTACCATCTCCGATGTTTGGATATAGTCGTATTCAGAGATCTTTGTCCATTCACGAGCCTCAGCCATATAGGCTTTCTGGGACTCATACACCGCCCTAAACTAGGCATTGTCTTTAGCATAGGCACTCATGACATCATCCGTGGCCTTTTTCATAGCCTTGAGAACCGGCTCGGGAAACGTTTTCACCTTGATGTTGGGAAAGTCGGTTTTCATCTGTGCCCAGGCCTTGGCGCTGGCGTCAAAGTTGTCCATATACATATCAGCTGTTGCAGCCTGCATTGCAGTCTTGAGAATCGCCTGGCATTCGGGTGATAATTTATCATAGGCACGCTTATTCCCCAGATATTGAAGCTCGGTTGCTGGCTCATGCCATCCGGTATAGTGATATGGAGCGATTTTATGAAATCCCATTTTAATGTCCATACCAGGACCTACCCACTCTAGAGCATCGATGGTACCACGATCGAGAGAGGTGTAAAGCTCGCCTGCAGGGATATTGGTGACATTAACACCGAGTTTTGCAAACACTTCACCGGCAAGACCGGGAATACGCATCTTAAGACCTTTAAGATCATCTAAAGATTTGATTTCTTTTCTGAACCAGCCGCCCATCTGGACACCGGTATTACCTCCCGGAAATGAGAGAACTTTGAATTTTTCATAGTTTTTCTGCATGAGATCCATGCCGCCGCCATAGTAGAACCAGGCATTTTGTTCAGCAACCGTCATCCCAAAAGGAGCCGTGGTGAAAAGACGGTGGTGATATCTTTTCCTTTCCAGTAGTAGGAGGCCCTATGGCCCATTTCATACTGACCGCCTTGTACCATATCCAGGATTCCCAGAGCTGCTTTATGCTTTTCTTTACCATCAACCTTGATGATGAATTTGCCACCAGTCATATCACTGACATTCTGAGCAAATTTCTGAACAGATGAAGCAAATGGTGTAAGCGTGCTTGGCCAGGTCATGGCCAGTTTCCACTTCACAGTGTCTTTGGCAATCGCTGAGCTGGCTTTAAATGTTTGAACGGATCTACCTGTGAATCATCTCCGTTGAAGGTGCAGGAAAAAATCGGCTGAGAAGTTTACTGCTGCAGTAGTTTGAAGAAACAATGTGAAAAACGTCTCGTTCACCGAAGGCGCCTTTAAATATAAACTGTCAGACCTCGTCCCTCCAGATTTCAAGCAGGGTCAGATCATCGCTTTGTGCTGCTTTACCCTGCCAGTCTTTGACTATATGGAGGATTCCATTACTCCACGGCGGGCCTGACACACTTTGAATATGTTCAAGCAGACGTTTTTCTCCAAACAATTGGTGTCGACCATTTTCCGCCTCAGTGACACCGTCTGATATGAAGAGAATAGATTCTCCAGGGGAAACATGAATCTGTTCTTTTCTATAATGTACCTGTCTGGTAATTCCCAGTGAGACACCGATGAGTTTTGGTATTTTCTTGATTCTGCCGCTGTTAATCCACAAAGGGTTCAGATGTCCTCCGCGCACGAGATTCAGCGTGCCGTCTTCAGGCCAATATCTGCCGAGTATGATGGTGGCGAAAAATCCTTCATTGGACAACAAATCATGCATTGAATCGTTGACCGCCTCGAGAAGCTCTTCGATATTGCTATGCAGTGAAACTTCAGAGCGAATCTTCGACCACAAGGCCACCATGACCATTGCGGCCGGTAACCCTTTGTCCGCAACATCGGCCACATACATGACCCAGCTGCCGTCTCCCAGTGGCAAAAAATCATAGAGATCCCCGCCCACAAAAGAGGCTGGCCGAGATGTGGCCCACACGTGGCTGCCATATCCAAGCTCGGGTATTTGAGGCCAGAACATTGATTGAATTTTAGCAGCTGTAGCCATTTGTATCTCAAGCCGCTGCTGGCTCAGACGAGTTTGAATAAGTCTGGATCGTATGATCGCAACTGAAGCCAGATAGGCATAGCTGAGAAGTATCTCCTGGTCTTCTTCATCAAAAAGTTTTTTTGTTTTCGAATTGAGCACATTGAGCACACCCAGAAGGTCATCATCATAGATGAGCGGCACACAGATGAGATTTCGGGTGGTAATACCGCTTTTTTTGTCGGCAATTTTTAAAAACCTGGGATCGTTTTGAACATCATTGACGATGAGCGGCTTCCTCTCCTTGGCAACCCAGCCAGAAATACCTTCACCGAGCTTGACTTTTATTGATTTTCTGAGCGAATCTAAATGTTCCAGATCCAGGACTTCATCAGCGATTGAACTGAACTCAAGAATATTTTGCAGGGGATTGTAGAGCAGCAAGGAGGCCGCTTCTGCTTCAGTTATATTCTTTGCAAGTTCCAGCATGCGTGGAAATAAGTCTTCCAAAGATTCTATCTCTGCAAAATATTGATTGGCGCTGATCAGATTTTTCAGACGCAGGGCAACTTTAGTTTCTTTGGTACCGTTCGCCGTTTCTTTGATTTTTTTAACGTATATACCTGATAAGATTTCGGATTCGTTGAAGGACAGGACTCTTTTCAGGTGGGTTTCCAACAATTTCCAGCGGACCACCGGGATGTCTTTGATATGTTTGGCCTCTATAGTATATCCCTTAACCGGGGAAGCGACCCTGTACTTAGACTGAATCTCTTCTGAGAAGAGACAGGAAGCCTCACCAAAAAAATCATAGGATCCGAGTGTTTCGATCACCTTGCCCTGGTAAGTTCGCTCAACCGTTCCGCTGGTGACAATAAAGAGGACATCAACAGCTGTCATGTCCACAACGGAATCCGGTTTGGGGAGAGAAAATGGTTGTAAATGTTCGGCGATATGCAGCTGCATCTTGAGCGACAAGGCATCGCTAAAGAGCCATGAATTGCCCATGAATTCTCGGCGTTCAGAGAGTTTTGCCAATTTCTTGCCGATATCGCTTCCTTCCAGCAGTCGATAATAGGTACGCTTGGGAATTTTGAGCGCGTGAACGAAATTTATTGTTCGATACGTCGCACTCATAGCGTTTCTATCTGATTGATACAGCTCTCCTATCAGTGAGCCAGAAGAGAAGAGGTGGGACGCCCCGGAAACATGGTTTATGCTCTCGACACTACCAGTCACAACCAGGTAGAGATGATCGCTCGGAACACCTCGTTTTAGGATAATTGTGCCTGGGGAGAGGGTGATAATAGCATTGGTGTGAAGCTCTCGGAGGCTTTTTTCAGGTATACCCGTGAGATTATCGGCCAGCAATGAATAGGCCGCTTCCGAATAATAATCAGTGTTGCTTACTACGAGTGTATCGGTCGTTCCGAATGGGGCGCTGGAACCAATTTCTTTTTGGAGGTTCGTTAATGGAGTTTTTGTGTGGGCAAGGATGAGGCGTTCTGACTTGTCATCTTGAAAATCATCTGCGATTCCGTGAATTTCACTTGCTCCTATATCTATCTTTTTTATATGTACGGAACTAAAATATTGATCGTTTATGGCATCGATGCGACCACCGTGGGTTAAAGAGAGTTTGTTTGATATGGAAAGAAGCCTTTCTTTGGAAACGATGTCTGCCAGATGCGCGTAGGTATAATCTGTGCCTTTATGGTGTGTTCGGAAATGAAAGGTCGTGGTTTCGACAGGATGTGGTGAGAGCACCGGCCTGACTTCCAGGCCATCCAGGTTGTTCCAGCTGTTTTCATTAATGTCCTGCACATCAAAAAGAGCATAAAAATCCTCTTGGGGTCGCGAAAGAAGAGCGGCAAATTTTTTCACAACAGACGCACGCACGAATGGTGTTGCGTAGTATTTGACCCGAAGATCACGATACATCAGGGCTGAGAGACCGGCAAAATGGTCATCATGACAATGAGTGTTAAAAACGCCTTCTATTTCATTAACACCGATGCCTAAAGCAATCAGGCTATAGGCAACATTTGGGCCGGCATCGATAAGATAGATTTTACCCTGATAGACTAAAATGGATGCCATTGCAGGACGATTGATGTCCCAGCCGTCACCTTGTCCAGAATGGACTATGGCAAAATACTCACGGGTGACATCATGGAAACCAAGCGGGTAGGGTGCCGGATAACGGCCTGCCGATGGAATACTCAGGTCTACCTGGGCGGAATCTTCCCGGAATCGGATAGTAAAGCGGTTGATTGCCTCTCGTCTGATGCTAATTCCATCCCGTATTTGGGTTTCCTGGTCTGCCAGAACAATGGTGTCAAGCAGCTCCTCTTTTTGCTTGATTTCTCCCGCGGCAAATTCCATCTTCACGTTCCAGTGAAAGGCAGCGTCCTCGCTACTCATGCCAGTCGCGAGCAGCTCTTCTTTCGAAGTCAAACCGTATTTTCCCCGGTGAATATAATGGAGCTGCGCTGTGATTTGTTCTGAGCTGCCAACCAGAAGAGGTTTGCGGCTGCAATAATTTGGATGGCCTGGTAATCCCTGGCCTTGGTGAAAGTACATATGGGCAACAGGAAATTCTGCCAGGTTGGAAAAGTGACCGCCCTGAAGCGTCGTGTCTGAAAGCAGAACCGCGTTTGGCCCCGTTTCGTAGGTGAGTCCATCCTGCTCCGTCTGCTCAATGCAGCCGCGTTGGATAAGATATTTAACGGAATCCTGCATACAGCCGCATTGCATAAAAAAATCAACCTCTGGAATACTTACCCAGTAGAGACCTGCAGCTACCTGGACGACCTGCATATGTTTCATCATGTCATTATGTTTATCACGAGGTTACATATTACTTACGTCATTGGCCTATTTCTGACAGGAGCAACCTTTGCATGCTGCCAGAAGGCTATCTCCGAAAGATAGCCTTCCTGACAACCTAACGACTCACCGTAGGTATATCAATGAGAGATTCTAAGTTTGAAAGTAAAATACTAGGGATATACCTTTTTCACGAAGTGAGAAAGAGCTAAAACCAGGAGATGACATGCAGACGTTATTCCTCTATAGAAAAGAAAATAATTATCAGCAGCCTCATACTTGAATCTGCCCCTATCTCTTAGACTATGCCAATGGCTTTATTGAGTATGCAGCTATTGTCTGGAAGAAAATCAGGGGCCAAGTGGTTGCAGATTTATCTCATATATCTGACTTGAATAGTGCATGAATGTATGCTCTTTTGTGCACGTGATCGAATTCTTTATTAATTGTTTTTTTGACAGGTGAGTGACAGACGTGGTTGGTACCCTTTTTGAAACCCTGAAACAGATATTTGGTTATGAAACCTTCAGGGAACATCAGCAGCAGATAATTGAAAACCTGATTGACGGAAATGATTCATTTGTGCTGATGCCCACCGGCGGCGGAAAATCGCTTTGTTATCAGGTTCCGGCCCTGCACCGTTCCGGTGTGGCCATTGTTATCTCACCTCTGATCTCTTTAATGAAAGATCAGGTTGACGCCCTTACTGCCTGCGGCGTCCGAGCAGCATTTTACAATTCTTCCCTGAAAGCGCCGGAAGCCAGACAGGTGCTTGCAATGTTGCATAATGGTGAACTGGATCTGCTCTACATAGCACCTGAACGGCTCATGAGTGATGAGTTCTTAGCCCGCTTAAGCGATATTCCAATTGCCCTTTTTGCAATCGATGAGGCCCATTGTATATCACAGTGGGGACATGATTTTCGCCCTGAATATCGAAAACTTGGGGGCTTACGTCGATATTTCAAGGATATCCCCCTCATTGCCCTGACGGCGACTGCCGAGCCGCATACCCGCAAAGATATTCTCGAACGGCTTCAGCTGAACACCGCCAAACACTATGTAACCGGATTTGACCGACCCAATATACGCTACACGGTTTTGGATAAACAGAAGCCGATGAAGCAGCTTACCCGTTTTTTATCTGAGAAAGGCAGTGAGTCTGGAATTGTTTACTGTTTGAGCCGGAAACGTGTGGAGAAGGTCAGTGAGCAGCTGGTCGAAGCAGGAATTTCGGCAGCACCTTATCATGCAGGATTGTCTTCCGGTATTCGAAAAAAGGTGCAGGATGATTTTTTACGGGATGAAGTACAGATTATCGTTGCCACCGTTGCTTTTGGCATGGGTATTGATAAGTCCAATATTCGATATGTGGTCCATTATGACATTCCGAAAAATATAGAGAGTTACTATCAGGAAACCGGCCGGGCAGGAAGAGACAGTTTACCCGCCGAGGCCCTGCTGCTTTTCGGATATGGCGATATTCAGGTTGCCCGTGGACTTATTGAAAAAACCAGAAATCCGGAACACAAACGTATCGAGCTTCACAAACTCAATGCGATGGTCGGCTTTGCCGAGTCTCTCGGCTGCCGGCGCCGGGTACTGCTTGGCTATTTTGGTGAGAATCTGGACGAAGATTGTGGCAATTGCGACATTTGTCTCAACCCTCCTGAGATGATTGATGTCACTGAGGACAGCCGTAAAGCACTCTCCTGTGTTTATCGTGTCGGGCAGCGCTTTGGGGCAGGCCATGTCATTGACGTGTTGCGGGGATCACGGAAAGAACGAGTTCTCTCCCTGAAGCATGACACACTCTCTACCTACGGGATTGGTGAAACCGAGAGCCAGGAGTATTGGGGTGGGATATTGAGACACCTTGTACATCAGGGCTATCTGAGTCAGGATGTTGGAAATTATTCTGTACTGAAGCTGACGGACGCCGCACCCCCGTTACTCAGAGGAGAAAAACAATTTCAGATGGCCCGGCCACGGGTCAGGAATACGCCGGAGCTGAAACGAAAAACAAGAGGGATTGACGAGCCTCAATACGATAAAGAGCTTTTTGAGTTGCTGCGGGCGATGAGAAAGGAAATCGCTGATCGTGCAGGCGTTCCGCCGTTTGTGATATTTCACGACAGGACCCTGGTTGAACTGGCAGCTCACCGACCGGAATCTCTTGATACCCTTCTTGAGATACATGGGGTTGGGAAAAGTAAATGTGAAAAGTATGGCGATGAAATTCTGGCGATTGTCAGGAGATTTGCCGAAGGCGCTTCAGACAAAACATAATCCTTCAGAGATGATGTCTGCTGCGATACTTAATCACTGATCTGATTGATCTTCTTTTACTTTTTGTTCCTATCTGTTAGTCTGTTACTAATGGCGTATAAATCTTTCGGGGGGGCCTCACAGACGATATGCCTATTGTCAGCGAGAAAAATATAGCTAAGGTCAGCTTTCTGTATGCGATCATCATCGTTGGGGTAATGACATTCTCGACGGGGGCGCTCTTTATTGCAAAGAAAATCGATACACTGAATAAAGACCTGGTGAAGATAGAACAGGAGTTTATTGCCCAGCAGGAAGAAGAGCTTAAAAAAGATGTGGCTGATCTTGTCAGTCGTATCGAAAATCGACGCCTTGAGATGGAAGAGGTTTTACAGCAGCGGCTGAAGCAGAGGGTGGAGGAGGCACTGGCCATTGCTGAAAATATCTATGAGACCATGCATGAAGATTTGTCGTCTGAAAATGTCGCAAGTGTCATCCGTGCGGCCATTCGACCGATCCGCTTCACAGAGGAACAGGGTTATTTTTTTATTCTTACCCGTGAAGGTAAGGTCATATTGTATCCTACAGATGCTCAGATAGAGGGAACAAATTTTTTTACCAATGGAGCTGGGGGCGGACCGGATACTGTTAAGGAAATCATAAGGGTCAGCCAGGAAGAGGGTGGCGGGTTTTATCGATATGACTGGACAAAACCTGGAGATGACTCTGGAAAACTCTACCAGAAAGTATCCTATGTCGGATTGTTTGAGCCGTTGGGATGGGTCATCGGCACCGGTGAGTATTTGGATAATCTGGAGCACCTGGCCAAATCCACCATTACCAGTATTCTAACGGCGAGCCTGAAGAAAGATCTTATCGATTATTATTTTATTTATGATCTGCACGATATCAATGGTGGAAATGATTTTGCAACGATGATGGTAAACAGTAATCGCCCGGATCTTGTTGGAAAACAATTATCCGATGACTATAAAGATGCCAAAGGAAAACAGTTTCGAAAAGAATTTCTAAAGGGGATACGAGAGTCAGGCGAGGCCAATGTGGTTTACTGGTATAAAAAGCCAAATGACACCGAACCAGGGCGAAAATTATCCTATTTCAAACACTACCCCGTCTGGAACTGGGTCCTGGCCCGGGGTGTTTACCTCGATCGGCTTGACCAGATAATTAGCGTTAAAAAAGGTGAACTGAGTGAAAAAGTCAGAAATGATATCATTATTCTCTGTATTATCTTTGTCGCCGCCGTAATCATTGCCTTGATCGTTGCCTATTATTTTTCCCGAGGACTGCAGGATATTTTCAACCGCTACAGGAACACCCAGCAGGAACATCTGGCTAAGCTCGAAGAGTTGAACCGGGCCCTTGAAAAACAGAGTCAGACCGATGTCCTGACCACGATATTCAACAGGCGGTTTTTCAACATGCAGCTCGCCAAGGAGGCTGCACGTTCCACCCGTCATCGGACGCCGTTATCTGTTCTGATGTTTGATATCGATCACTTCAAAGTGGTTAACGATGAACACGGTCATCTGGCGGGGGACAAGGTTTTGCAGGAAATTTCTGCCCTCGTTCAGGATAATATCAGACAAAGCGACTTTCTGGCCCGATGGGGCGGGGAAGAATTTGCACTGCTGACACCAGGTGTTGGTTTGAAAAATGCCGGCAAATTCGCTGAGAAACTCCGTGATCTGATTGAGAAAAACGACTTCAGCATAGGTCAGGAGATCACCTGCAGTTTTGGGGTGAGCTGCTATCAGGCAAGTGAAGAGACCAGCACCTTTATACAACGTGCTGATCAGTCACTCTATCACGCCAAAAATAGCGGACGAAACTGCTGTGTGATCGTTTAGTTCCACCGCTCCTGACCGTCATCTGAGCCAGGCTTGGGACAGCAGTGAAACCATCGCTATGGTGCTGTTGTTACCTCGTCCACAAGATACAGGATCGACCGGTAAGGTATTCCCCCGTGCAGAGAAAGACCGACTTCACAGGTCTTGCTGGTTGAGTATCCGGCGTCACAGTCGCAGACATGATCATCCAGCCTGTTCAGGGCGGACTCATTGAGCTCAGGAACATTGAATCCACGATCTCCGGCAAACCCACAGCAATAGATTTCTTCCGGCCAGACCACGCCTGTTGCACACGCTTTAGCCAGCTCCAGAAGTTTTAATTCAAGGCCCATTTTTCTGGTACTGCAGGTTGGGTGTACGGCAATTTTTATATCCTTCTGGGCGAAGGAGAGCTTATCCATCAGGAAGCTCAGCACAAATTCAATCGGTTCATAGAGCTCCAGTCTCTCGTCGACCGTCGTCTTCATTCGCTGAAGGCATGGACTTGTGTCGCACAGTATCGGGATAGAGCCATTCTCTGATACCTGGAGCAATCTATCCGAGAGTTCCCTGGATTTCCGGTCAGCTTCTGCCATAAATCCTTTACTTTCGAATGCCTGCCCGCAGCAGAGTCCGTCAAGGTTTTCCGGGTAAATTATTTCATAGCCGGATTTTTTCAGCAGGGATGCTGTTTTGGTTGGCAAATCGTCCCGTTCCTCTTCAGCCCGTGCTGGTCCGCTCATGCAGCGACTGGCGCAGCTTGGGAAAAAGACCACCTTAAGTGGGTTTGCAAGATCAATCGGTTTGGGTTCAATCTTTTTACACCCCGATGGCATTTCACGATTCCACAGGGGGATGGTGTCAAATGATATCTTTCGGGCCAGTGCCGAGGCCTGTTCCATGAATTGCGTACCACTGTATTTGTGGACAACATCAACACTGTTGAGGGTAAAGCTGATTGATTTTGCAACCGGACTGAAATTTTTACCAACACCAGCGGCGATTTTATCAGCCAGTGGGCCATGAGCTTCTTCCCGCAGCGCTTTGACCATTTTTCCGGTATCTATGCCGACCGGGCAGCGGGTTGCGCACAAACCATCGGCCGCACAGGTGTCAACTCCTGGATATTGGTATCGTTTGGCGAAACGTTTCAACGCTTTACTGTCTCCCTCTTCGGCAAGTCTGCGACTGATCTCTCTGCGACCCGCTATACGCTGACGGGGGGTAAAACTCAGGTTCCTTGAAGGGCATACCGGTTCACAGAAACCACATTCGATACATTTGTCAGCAATTTCATGGGTCGCAGGCAGGGCTTTGAGGTTTTTTACATGTGCTTCTGCATCATCGTTGATGATTACGCCGGGGTTGAGCAGGTATTTGGGATCAAAAATAGCCTTGATGTCTTTCATCAGCCCAAAAGCTGCAGTTCCCCACTCTTTTTCTACAAATGGGGCCATGTTTCGACCGGTTCCGTGCTCCGCTTTTAAAGAACCGTCATAAGTGGTGACCACCATCTCAACAACATCTTCCATGAAATCACGATAACGTGTTACCTCAGATTGGATGGAGAAGTCCTGGGTAAAGACAAAATGCAGGTTTCCTTCAAATGCATGTCCAAAAATGATGGCTTCATGGTAGCGGTATTTTTCAAAAAGTGTCTGGAGTTCAAGTGCCGCACTGGCAAGGTGTTCGGTCGGGAAGGCGACATCTTCAATGATGACGGTAGTTCCTATTTCCCTGACTGCACCAACCGCAGGAAACAGACCTTTCCTGATCTTCCACAGTGCCTGATACTCTTCAGAAATATCGGTGAAGGCTATATCCATGACCGTATCGAAATCTGAGAGGCATTCGGTAACCTGTTTTACCTGACCAGGAAGCATTTCAGCATTTTCAGCCCTGGTTTCAACGAGCAGGGCGGTAACGGTTTTATCAAGATCTTTCAAGAAATCCGGCATACCCGGTTCATCTTCAACAGAAGCCAGGCTGGCCCGGTCCATTAGCTCCGCCGCCGCAACCGGCTGCTGGCGCAGCAGAGGAATCGCCCGGCATGCGTCTTCCATGTTCTTGAATAAAATGAGTGCGCTGGCTTTGTGACGATGCTCTGCGACCGTCCGATATACAGCGTCGGCAATGAATGCCAGGGTTCCTTCCGAGCCGACCATCAGGTGTGCCATGATATCGATCGGATCTTCATAGTCCAGCAGGGCGTTAAGACTGTAACCGGTGGTGTTCTTGATTTTGAATTTGTACTTAATTCGTTCGGTGAGTTGTTCGTCAGCAAGGATTCGGCTGCGCAGAGCTGATATCCGCTCAAGCAGGTCGGCATGACTTGTTTTGAAGTCTTCAATACTTTTACTGTCCCCGGTATCTACCACTGTTCCATCAACCAGGATCAGCCGAATTGAGTCGAGGGTCTGATAGCTGTTCTCTTCAACACCACAACACATGCCGCTGGCGTTGTTGGCTAGAATGCCGCCAATCTTGGCACTGTCGATGGACGCAGGATCAGGGCCAATTTTTCGGTCAAAGACCGCAAGCTGCTTATTAACATTACCGCCAATGAGGCCTGGCTGGACCTGGATCAACTGGGCGTCATCATAGACTCGCCAGCTGTCCCAACCCCTGCCCATGCGCACGAGAATACTGTCTGTGATGGACTGCCCGGAAAGACTGGTCCCGGCTGCACGGAAGGTGACCGAAAGGTTTCGTTTACGTGCCTCCTGCAGGACAATCCGAACTTCTTTTTCATTCTCAACATCCACAATCACCTGAGGTACAAGTCTGTAGAAACTGGCATCAGCACCAATGGCTACTTTCTTGAGCGGGTCTGTAATGATTCTTTTAAGAGGAATCTTTCGTTTGATCGCCTGGTGGAATTCTGAATATTCGTTTGGCAGCATGAGGCCTCCAAGTTGATACTGATTATTAATGTCGAAAACAGAAAATATAACATGAATGAACTGATCACAAAAGCACATTAACTATACCACCCGGTACCGATTTACCGTAAAGTGCCTGAAAAGAGCGTTAACGTTGTGTTGAATTACAAAAGTATTTATAGTGAACGAACTCCAGTGGGTATAAAGTGCTATATTTTTATTAATATCGAATGAAATGAGTCTGAAAAATAGGACATGAGAGCGATTCCAACAGGGTTTAACCATGTCTCTGGTGCAAATCGACCGGAAGCTGCAGTTTCAATAATAAGGTGTTCCCATCCTGTGGACTCAATATTGTTGTTGAGAAGGAAGAAAACGCGCCGCGACCCCTGGTCAGGTCATTTCGCCTTTCCCGGCGGAAAACGTGACCTGGAGGACGGTTCGATATTTGAGACCTGCCTGAGGGAGACTCGCGAGGAAACCGCTATTTCCCTTGACGGTTCTCTGCTGAGTCGTCAATTACCGGTAGCTTTGGCCGGAAGAAATGTGGAGGCACCGATCCAGGTTCAGCCATTCATCTTTACCTTGGTCAGACGTCCAGCGGTTATTGTCGAAACCTCCGAGATCGATAGTTACCTATGGCTTGATGTCGATAAATTTACTGATAAAAACCGTCATGTCACGGAGGAAGCGCTGCCGTCACGATTCTATCCGGTTTATCCGCTTGAAGACTATTTCATCTGGGGCTTCACCTACGGGTTGCTCTGTTCAATTCTTAAGGTGAATATAGACGGGTAAAAAGGGCATGGCAAAGATCAACCTCTGAATTTTTCAAAGATTCCTGGTTCTTCAGATGTCCTGTTTCTGAGCCATCAGCACATTTTTCCCTTCCTCTTTCTATTTCACTCCCCCACAGGTGTTGTCCAATAAATCCCTGCAGATAATACAGCAGTAGTGCACCAGGATGTTTAGTGTGTATCAAAATTTAATAAAAAGGTTCTTATCATGAAGCGATATAACCTGGTGGTTGTCGGTGGAGGCATAGTCGGTATTGCCACGGCATGGCGTCTAAAGCAGCGAATGCCGACTGCTTCCATTCTGCTTGTCGAGAAGGAAAACCGCTATGCCGGCCATCAAACCGGGCATAACTCGGGTGTTATTCACGCCGGGGTCTATTATCAACCGGGAAGCCTGAAAGCCGATTTCTGCAGACGAGGCGCCGTAGCAACGATTGAGTTCTGCCGTGAATTCTCGGTGCCGTTTGAGCGCTGCGGAAAGATGCTGGTTGCGACCGATGAGCATGAACTCGAGGGCATGCTGAGCCTTGAAAAACGGTGCCGGGAGAACAGCATAGAAACCGAGCGGATCAGTCCTGAAGAACTCAGGAAACGTGAACCCAATATCCGGGGAACCGGTGCTCTTTTTGTTCCGGCAACCGGTATTACAGATTTCCCCCTTATTGCTGTCAAAATGGCCCAGCAGTTTGAGAATATCGGCGGAGAGGCCCGGTTGGACTGTCAGGTATTTTCCCTGAAGGAATCAGATGATTTTATTACCATAGAGACCGGTTCTGGCGCGATTGAAACAGAGCACCTTGTGGTCTGCGGCGGCCTGATGGCCGATCGGCTGGCGAGGATGCTGGACATTGATATTGATTTTTCCATTATTCCTTTTCGGGGTGAGTATTATAAACTGGCGGAAAAACATAATCATATTGTCTCCCATCTCGTGTACCCGATACCCGATCCGGAGTTACCCTTTTTGGGTGTTCACCTCACCCGGATGATTGACGGATCTGTCACCGTTGGGCCAAATGCGGTCCTTGGCCTGAAACGGGAGGGATATGGGCGGATAAACCTGGATATGGCAGATCTCACTGAAATGATACGTTTCCCAGGATTCTGGAGGCTGTTAAAAGAAAATTTGTCATCCGGATTTTACGAGATGAAAGACTCGTTGTATAAACCTGGTTACCTCGAGCGGGTGAAAAAGTATTGCCCTCAGCTCGTTCGCTCCGATCTAAAACCTTATCCGGCAGGTATTCGGGCGCAGGCAGTTTTAAGGGACGGTTCTTTAGTGCATGATTTTCTGTTCGCTCACTCGCCCCGTTCCCTGCATGTCTGTAACGCGCCGTCACCTGCTGCCACATCAGCTCTGCCCATTGCAGAGCATCTGACAGAAAAGACCGTTGAAATGTTTGATTTATAGCTGCCTGAACTTGCCCTGTGCATGATGATATGAGGTTAGAGCATCATCCTCAGGGGCTGGAGATAGGTATTGGGATTAATGTGATTGAAATGATGCTGATAGTTTCTCTTTCAGAAATTATAGGTCAGCATCAGAGAGGCAACCGGGTAAAATTGAAAGGCACTGAGATCATCCTCTATCTCTTCTTCCTGCTCCGCAAGATAACTGCGTACATCTGCAATGCTGTTCACATCGACCGGAGCATTGATCCGGAGGTTGGTAACATCCGGGGCTCCCTGGAAAAGTACACCGAGGTCCAAGGCGACTCCCCAGCCCGGTTCCGAATTGTTGCTTCTCCAGCCCAGTCCTGCATAGGGCGCAACAGGTTGAAACTCGACATCGCCGCTGATTGAGGCCAGGTTACTGATGGAAGCAAGCTGAGAAAGTTGTGATGGGATGATATTTTCATCGACCCTTCCTTCAACCGAGATGCTGTTATTATTGAAGTAAGCGCCGCCGCTGAGATAAAAACTGTTTCCAAATGGATGCCAGTCAAGAACCACTGACAAGGAGTTGAAATCAGTTTCAAAATCATACTTAATATCGGAAATGGTCGAGTCAAAAGAGTAGGTAAAATAATTGAACCCGCCTCTTATTCTGATGTTGTCTATAATAGAAGCGCTCAACTCAATGCCGCCGCCAAGTGTCCCTGCCTTAACCCCGAGCCCCAGCCCTTCATCTGCGTGGGCCACTGAGATGGTAGTAAGGAAGAGCATGGACACGAGAACAGTAAAAGCAGGGTAATTTCTTTTATTCATTTTCATTTCCTGACGGGACAAAATTTATAGAATGTGCTTCTTTCATCATTTTCTCACGAGTGTTTGATACTCAAGGGGACTATTACATAAAAACTAAATAATCACAAGTGGACAATTTTTATCGATATTTTAATATGTTATCAGTTTATTTGCGAACAGCTACTCCGGCTGTTAGAACAGTACCACCTTGAAATCTGTACCCTTGTGACTCATGGTCAGACCGTCTCTGGTGATTTCCATAACTCTGAGCTCAGCATCAATCAGATCACCCTCACGAACAACAGAAGTATTTATCATAATCATTCTCAGCTCGGGGTTTGGCGAGAAGACATGACCGCTGAATTTCATCTCCGGCAGTTGAGCCTGGATTGCAAGAGGCAGCTCCTCCATGAGTGGGAGTTTTGCTTCGGGGTTGACGTTAAACGGTTTTTCCAGGCTTTTTCCTGCTGTGCTATCTTTTCTTTCGGGAACAACAACCGTCGGTTCTGTGGTGATTGGTGCGCCAGTCTCTGGACTGACAGATTTCGGTCCATCTGTTGCCTTTAGCTCCGGGGTCTGTTGCCGATCCGAGGGGAGTGTTGCGTCCGGATGCGAGACATTACTATCGCTCTTGTAAGCATTCGAAAGGTACCACAAGCCGACAGCTGAGAAAACAAGAACAGAAACCAGCAGTAAAACGATCAGCCACCGATATTGTCCCGGAGCCTCTTGCTTAACCGGAGAATTAAGCGGAAGAGGATTCCGCTGCTCATCTTCCGCCTGCAGTCTTCGGCGTTCTTCCGAAGATTTTTTTAATGCGTCAAGAATATAAGACATGACAGGTTGTAGTTACATTCGCTCAGGTTTTCTATTCATTTATCTCTATCGGGCTGATCATAATGTTTGTCCTCCCGCTTAGATTGTCTTTTTCTGCCTCATTATTTTGAAAAGCAGCTGGTTCTGGCAGCTCACCAGGTTCTTGTTCCAGGCTGATCTCTGCCTGATCGGTCGATTCAACCATAGCTGGCGGCATCTCCGGTTGGGACTGCAGCTCCATCCCAGACATCTTTTCAGGATCAATAATTTTTGGGGAATCCACCGGTTTACCCAGTTCTGAAAGTTTCTCCAACTGCGACTCTTTGTCCAGTCCGTTCCAGGCATCCAGCAGGAACGATGAACCGAACCAGAGTCCCAGAAACACTAAGATCAGCATGATACCAGTGGTTAAGATGAGCCGAAAACGGAGTTTTTGAGCAGGGGCCAGAGCCTGGTCCCCGGAAATTTCAGCAGCAGCTTTCTGGGCGATATTTTTATCCACCTGCTCCTTGTTTTGGGAATATGCTCCAAGAAGTGCGTGGTCGCAGAGACTGTTAATCAGACGAGGGATTCCCCGACTTGCTTTATAGATTTCATTAAGTGCCCTGCGGGTGAAAAACGTGCTTCGTCCGCCGCCCGCAACCATAATCCGGTGTGCAATATATGCCTCGACGTCGGCTCGCATAAGGCCTTTGAGGTGATATCTGCTGGTGATACGTTGATTGATCTGTTCCAGGTCCGGTCGTGCAAGTATTGTTCGAAGCTCTGATTGACCGAGCAGAACAATTTTCAGTAATTTTTGTTGATCTGTCTCAAGGTTGGTTAAAAGTCTCAACATTTCAAGAACATCAAGGTCAAGATTCTGGGCTTCATCAATAACAAGTACCGTCTGGCGGTTGGCTGAATAAGCTTTCAGAAGAAAATCGTTAAGACTGTCGATGTAATTTTTTGAGGATGGCTCTGGTATCGTAACCTTGATCTGAAACTCGTCACACACCGATGCCAGTAATTCATATCCGGTAAGTTTCGGGTTAATAATGACAGCAATATCAGTACGGCGGGGCAGTTTTTCCAGGAAGTAACGCGAGATGGTTGTTTTTCCAGTTCCAATCTCCCCGGTCAACAGTACAATACAGCCCTTGGATGTCGTGCCATACACCAGGTGAGCCAGGGCTTCCTGGTGCATTGTGCTCATATAGAGATAGCGCGGATTGGGGGCAATTGAAAATGGATTTTCATTGAATCCAAAATAATCTGTATACATAAAAATGGTCTTAACTGGCTTATATTGGATGGGGTATCTTCTGGTATTCAGTTCAGCAACAAGTGTCGGTAATGATTATAGGACAATTTAGCATCCAAAGCTATTTCTCTTTGTTTTCAGTTGTAATTATTGCGATTAACGCGTAGCATAAAATGTCATTTTCTGATGCTTTATGCTGTTTTCAGGTTTGATATTCCAGTAAAATGGTACGGTCTGACTTAGAATTTGAGTATCCACGATGCTGAAAAAATTATCACTGACATTTCTTTATCTCACCTACGCTGTCGTTTTGATAGCAGTACTCCTGGTTGTACGATTTCCCAAAGAGACACTGTTGACCCAGGTTGAACAAAAGGTTGAAGAGAAACTTTCAGGCTACACCTGTGAAATCGGCACAATTTCATATATCTATCCTTTCAGTGTACTGATTGAAGAGGTGGAGATCGTTCACACGGGTAACCAGTCCCAACTGCCGTTTACCAGCGTACTGATTACCCCAGACCTGAAAAATGTAATGACCCGGTTTGACATGAGCCTTGAACTTCTTGGCGGCACAATGACAACAGGGGTCGTGCTGCACCCCGAAAGTAACCGGGTGGAACTGCCTGCACTTGTCATTTCCGGGATTAATCTTAAAGATGTCGGTTTTATAGAACAGGATCTGAGCCGGGGAGTTGACGGGATAGTGGAGTTGTCGGGGCGTTATATTGGCAACAGCAGCGATTTAGCCAGTGGGGAATTCTCGGGCACTGTTCGGGTGAAAGATTTCCAGATGGAGCTTAAACGGCCGATTCTTCAGAGTAAGCAGGTTGTTTTTACAGAGGTCAAAACGTTTGCTCAATTGAGAAATGGACTGGTTGAGGTTGTAGATGGAACGGCAACAGGCCCATTTTATGATGGAGATTTTACCGGTTCGGTCAGACTCAGGAAACTATGGCGGGCATCCGTTTTAGCACTCAGCGGCACACTAAGCCCCAGGCAGGAGTATATTGAAAAAGACAGACAGGTCGCCAGGGCTGTTGCCTTGCTTTATAGAAAATATAAAAGTTCAACAATTCCCTACAGGTTGACAGGTAATTTTGAAGACCCTGTTTTTGCTTTTGGTACCAATTAACAGAACTGGCCGCAGTACCCTCGTACCGCAGAGGACCAGTTGAGATCGTATGAGAGATGGTGGAGGGCATGAGGAGTGATTGACAGGATAGGATCGATACTGCTGCGCAAGACAAATCTGACGGAGGAAGATTTGCAGGCAGCCCTGACAATACAGGAAAAGAGTGGTGAGAGAGTTGGGGGAATTCTCGTCAAGCAGAAAAGGATTAAAGAACAGGATCTTTTACAAGCGTTTTCTGAGCAATTCAGGATGGATATCGTCACCGCCCTTCCCCTTGAAATTGCTACAGATTTCACGAAAATAATTCCAATCTCATTTCTCAAGAAAAATGTACTGGTGCCGATAATCACTGCACAAGAGCGATACATCGCCATGTCCGATCCGTGCCTGTTTCAGGCCTATGATGATATCTGCCAGTTACTTGAAATGCCGGGATGTCCCTCCCTGTTATGTTCTCATAGTGAGATTATTCGCTCCATTAATGCTGCCTACGATATGTCTCAGGACAGTGCTGAAGATGTTATGCAGGACATAGACGAGGATGATCCGGATGTACTTTTTTCAAAAATTGAAGAAGTGGGAGATCTCCTTGATGATACCAGTCACTCTCCGGTTATTCGGCTGGTTAACCTGATGTTGTCCCAGGCGGTTCGTAGTAATGTTTCAGATATTCATATTGAGCCGTATCAAAACCTGCTGAAAATCAGGCAGCGGCTGGACGGTATACTGTACGACATGTTTGCACCTCCAAAACATGTCCAGTCAGCTTTAACATCAAGAATAAAGCTGATGGCCAAAATGAACATCGCAGAAAAACGGCTGCCTCAGGATGGAAGAATTGAGATCAAGGTCGGTAATAAAGATATTGATATCAGGGTGTCGACGCTGCCAACCGCATTTGGCGAGCGGGTGGTGATGCGTCTTCTCGATAAATCGACGGTACGAATGTCACTGACCGACCTGGGGATGTCTGCAGACCGGCTGAAGATCTTCTCAGAGATGATCAAGGCGCCCAATGGTATTATCCTCGTTACCGGTCCGACCGGATCGGGTAAAACCACTACGCTTTATGCAGCACTGACGGCAATTAACAATGTGGATATCAATATAATTACCGTTGAGGATCCCATAGAATACCGGATTCCAGGTATTGGCCAGGTCCAGGTAAACCCGAAAATTGATTTGACCTTTGCCTCAGGATTACGCTCGATTGTCAGACAGGATCCAGATGTTATCCTGATTGGTGAGATTCGTGATTTTGAAACTGCGGAGATTGCCATACAATCCGCTCTGACCGGACATCTGGTCTTCTCAACCGTGCACACCAATGATGCTGCAAGCACCATTACCCGTCTGCGGGATATGGGCGTGAAATCATTTCTTATCGCCTCATCGGTTAATGCAATCCTTGCCCAGCGGCTTATAAGGATTATCTGCCCTTCCTGCAAAGAACCATATCAACCGGATCCGGTTGAACTTGAGCGTATCGGTTTGACTCCTGAAACACTTGGAGAAAGGGAAATATTTCGAGGAAAGGGGTGCGACGAGTGTCATCAGACCGGCTATCAGGGACGGTGTGGTATTCATGAGTTTCTGGTCGTTGATGACGCGGTGAAAAGCATGATTCTAAAAACCTCTGATTCCAGCGAACTCAAGCAGTATGTCAGGGCCCAGGGTATGAAGACCTTGGTTCAGGATGGTGCCGAGAAGGTTCTTAACGGAATCACGACCATAGCAGAGGTATACCGGGTGGCGCAGGGATGATAAACTCTGAACGAGTCTCTGCCTGTGATTAAATGTGAAGATACTCCGTATCTGGAGTATCCAGGAAACTGAGCCGTCTGAGTTAATCCAGAGAATCGACAAAGGCCAGGTAGTGATTCGGGATTGTTCGTTTCACTGGTGTGGCAATATAAAAATTACGCTTCATCCGAAGCCCGTTTACCCTGATTTCCCTTACTGCACCTTGCTTGAGTTCATCCCGTATTGCCAGCCGGGAAATGATTGAGACACCGAGATCAGATTTTATTGCTTCCTTTATGGCAGTACTCGAACCGAGGATTGCGCTTACTCTGAGTTCACTTGTGTCGATGTTATGCTGAGAGAGAAAAAACTCAATGTTTTTTCTGGTGCCGGAGCCTTCCTCCCTGAGCAGGAAGTTGAGTTTGGAAAGATCTGCCCATGTAATTTCGTCAGGGAGGTTTGAACTGCGATGCACTGCAAGTACCAACTCATCTTCTCCAAACGGAGCATATTCAACTTTCTTTGATGGAATGCGTGCCCCGACAAACCCCATATAAAGCTGGTTGTTACTAATCTTCTTGATAATTTGAGCCGAATCATTGATGGTTATCTGGAATGACACTCCCGGATATCGCTTTTTAAAAGCTGAGGCATATTGAGGGAGAATGTACGCTCCGGGTATTGTACTGGCACCGATAAGGAGCTCACCGGAGACCACATTTGAGACTGAGGCCAGCATTTTACTGATTTTATCAATTTCGTCGAGAATCTCGGCTGCTTTTGGGTAGAGTAATTCAGCCTGTGGTGTCGGCATGATGGATCGACCCAACCGATCAAAAAGTTTACAGCCAAGGTGATCTTCAAGGTTACGCATATGTTCACTGATCGTAGGCTGGCTGGTAAACAGTTCTTCAGCTGCTTTGGTGAAGCTCCTCGTTTTATAAACTGCGGTAAAGATTCTCAGCTGGCGTGTGTCCATATTGACTATCCCTGAACTTGTTATAGTTTTCACCCATAGCATCGAAAGGTGATTCAAATGATATGAGTATCATTACCATCAGGGCCAAATATCAACAAGATAAAAGAAATATGAGCGTTATTTTCGAAGGGGAGTTGTAGAAGAGGTGCGCTTGTCAGCTTTCTGCTGATCACGATTGAGATAACGCCCGCAGCATGTAACAGCTGCAGGCGTTATCGTCGGTATTTATTCAATTCCGGTAATAACGCCCTGTACCCTTCGGTTCTGGGACCTTCCCTGCGCTGTTTTGTTTGTGGCAACAGGATCTTCAAAACCAAATCCGCTTAAGGTGATGCGATTGGCATCGATGTCTTCTTTCTCAACAAGGTAGGTACGGACGCTTGCCGCCCGACGGTGGGAAAGTTTCATGTTGTAGTCCCAGGTACCGACGTTATCGGTATGTCCTGCGAGTATGATTTGTGCCTTGGGATGTTCCTTCATAAAGGAACCAACCTTGTTGAGAACGTCAAAGTATTCCTTCTTGACGTCTGATTTGTCAAAATCAAAAAGAATGTTCTGCCATTCGTAGGCCACAATCACTTCTTCATTCATTCCGGGTTTTTTCTCAACCACAGAGAAAAGAGCACTGGTCATCCACTCCGGGTTGCCCAGCAGCTTTTCAAACGGCACCATGTATGAGCACTCATTTACAGATGAAATTGCCGTGATCTCCTTTAAATTTTTCTTATCTGCACCAGTATTTATGACGACAAAACAGGTATCGTAAGTGGAAGCTAACTCCCTGGTCAGAGCAGATGGCGATTTCATGGAGCCGACAGGGGTGTACTGGCCATCAGTGAACAGGAAAATAACAGTTCTGCCACTCACTCCAGCAAGGACCTTGTCAAGTTCAGACAAACCCTGCTGTAGAAGAGTGGCCCCTTTTGGCTCGCGCGGCATTTTGGCAATTGTCCGGCTGAATGTCTTCTTGTTGTACTGCTGCATCGGGTAGAAGGTGGTCAGATTTTCAAAGCCGGAACCCGGAGTGAATGAGTAGATACCGGCCATCCAGTTCATATCGGGAAGTGTAGCATTTTTCTCTACGAGAATTTTACGTTCAGCGGCCAGTTCGGTCATTACACTATTACTGTATATATCTTTCATTGAGGCCGATCTGTCATAAAGGATAACGAAGTTATCCGCTTTTCTGACCAGGTATACTTCAGTACCGTTCCAGAGAGATTTTACCGGCTCTGCCTGAGCCGAAAGGGTAACCAGTAAAGAGCAGAAAATCAGACAGGCAAATACGATCTTTGTTACATTCATGAAACGTCCTCCATGGTGAGGGAATTAAAAGGCAAAGGCTGCACTGATCGTCAGCTTCCCCGGAATTTTAGTCATAGTTTAAGAAATACAGCTCAGCTTTTAGAACTATTTATTGATTATCAATTATAAAAATAGCAGTTATTTGAGATGAATGGAAGGAATCAGCAAAAAAAACCAAATTTTTCGATAACCGTTGAGTATCTGAGAGGACGGTCATTACACTTTATGACCATCTGCTTAGATGAGAAATACTATAAATTCAGGGTCCCTGTTTCTGGTTACCTTTTGTGACTGCATTAATTGATTTATCTGATTACCAGTCATGTTATAGTGCATGACCTCGTGCACCGGGACAGGACTACTTGATTGTAAAGGAGGTTTAGGTGAAAAACAGGATGTTAATCCCGACGATTCTTTTCGGGATACTACTGGTAGCTATCATGCTGGGCCTCTGCGGAATAGGTTTGAGCATGGGATTCAAAAAAATAAGCCTTTTCGGTTTTTTCGGAGCCCTTTTTATTCTGGCTCTATTACGTATCTTAGGCAGGTTACACACAACAAAGCATGAAAAATAAATGAGGCGGTCATTGAGTTCTTTTTGGGTGATCACATATTTTAATACGAATGCGCAATTTCTATACCAGTAAATACCATGATCAGCGCCTTTCTAAATCCTATTTTTCCGGTTTTTGCAATCATGCTGGTCGGCATTATTTTTTCCAGGGGAGGCTTGTTTGACAGTGGCGCTGCCCATGCCATCAATCGGTTTGTGTTTTTTGTATCGGTCCCGGCACTGCTCTTCCTTCTTCTCTCCCGCGCCGACCTGGGGAATGTAAACGTTCGTCTCCTGGCTTTCTATTTCGTCTCTGAGGTTATCCTGTTTACAGGAGGTGCGGTGATCGCACGGCTCCTGTTTAAGTGTGTTCCGGGAGAGGCTATTCTGCTGGGCATGGCTTCATGTTTTGTCAACCATGTGTTCTTTGTATTGCCGATAGCGACCATTCTCTATGGTGAGCAGTCGACAGCGCCGATAACCGCTATTATTGTCATTGATACAACCGTTATTTTCGGGGGGACCATAATGGGGCTGGAATTCGCCTCGCATCGTTCAGAATCCACCTGGAGGGTTGTTCGTTCTTTCCTACGCAACCCGGTGCTCGTGTCAATTGCTTTGGGGCTTCTGGTTAATGTCTCAGGCGTTAGATTGCACGATGGCATCGTAACCTTCACAAGCTTTGCAGGAGCAGCAGCAGCTCCTGCCGCCCTTTTTTCGTTGGGGATTATTCTCGCCAAGGCCCGTTTTTTATCACTCGACTTGACGGCAGCTATGGTGACCGGGTTGAAAATTATTGTCCATCCGCTGGTGGCCTGGTTCTTATTTACCGGTATTGTTGAGTTTGAACCTGTGTGGCGTGATCCGGCCCTGCTTGTAGCTGCCGGTCCCTGCGGGGCCATGCCGTTTGTTCTGGCAATGCAATACAAGGTCAGGGCAGAATCGATCGGAATGGCGATTATCTATTCAACGGTTGCTTCTTTATTGACCCTGTCAATTGTTGCCTGATCACAGTGGTTTCAGGACTCCTTGTGAGCACTCTCAAGCAGATCTGTGCTCAGGTACCGTTCACCGGTGTCAGGTAATACAAACACGATTGATTTACCTCTGTTCTCCTCCCTTTGGGCTACCTGTAAAGCCGCCCCGGATGATATGCCGCAAAGAATGCCCTCTTTTCGAGCCAGGAGTCGGGCTGTTTCAATTGCATCGTCATTGGTTACCTGAATTATTTCATCGATCATCTCTGTGTTGAGAACCTCTGGAATAAAACCTGCGCCAATTCCCTGGATTTTGTGGGGTCCTGGTTTTCCTCCGGAAAGAACGGGAGAGTCCGCCGGTTCGACAGCGACAACTTTTATATTGCTGTTTCTGCCCTTTATCACCTCTGCCACGCCGGTTAAGGTTCCTCCTGTGCCCACGCCAGCAACAAAAAAAACCACATTGCCCTTGGTATCATGCCAAATTTCCTCAGCTGTGGACGTGCGGTGGACTTCGGGGTTTGCCGGGTTGGAAAATTGATCTGGCATGAAACTGTTCTGGGTGCTGGCAGTGAGTTGCTCAGCTTTGGCAATAGCGCCTTTTATACCCTCAGCAGCAGGAGTAAGAATAAGCTCGGCACCGAGGTGCATCCATAAGTGTTTGTGAGTTGTAGTGTCATAATATCCTCCTGACTTAGACCAGATTAGAATTGTAGTAGATTAGTTCGGGCTTTTTGAGCAGCACTTTGGTGCCGGTACTTATGCTCTCGGTAAGCCAGATATTACCGCCGATGGTGGAGTTCGCGCCAATGATTGTATCTCCCCCGAGAATCGTAGTGTTCGCGTAAATTATCACATTATCCTCAATGGTTGGGTGACGTTTCTTGTTCCGCAGACTGGCACCGGCATCACGAGGTAGGCTGAGGGCCCCAAGGGTCACCCCCTGGTAGAGGCGAACATTTCTGCCGATAACAGTTGTTTCACCGATAACCACTCCTGTCCCATGATCGATGAAAAGGCCCGGGCCGATCCTTGCACCCGGGTTGATATCTATGCCGGTCTCGCCATGGGCCCATTCCGTCATGATTCGGGGTATTGTCGGGACCTCGAGCCGGTACAGCTCGTGGGCCAGCCGGTAGACGGTAATGGCATGCAGTCCCGGATAACTGAAAATAACCTCGTCTGGACTTTTGCTGGCTGGATCTCCTTCCAGTGTCGCTCTGATATCCTGGGCCAGCACCGAGGCAATTTCAGGTAACTTTTCCATGAAGCGATATGCCATTTCACTGCTGCGTTTTTCGCAGTTCGTACAGGGCTGGTCATTCCGCCTGCAATAGTGGCGAATGGCCATGGTCACTTGGTCCGTGAGTTTATCATAGAGTTCCGTCGTTTCCTTGCCGATGAAATATTCGAGGTTTGAGGCGTGAAGTTTGGCCGAGGTAAAGTAGCCTGGAAATAATATTCTTCTCGCCTGTTTTAAGATGTCGATGATAGCGTGGGGAGATGGAATGGCTATGGGGCTGATATGTTCGTAACACTCCTTTGTTGACCAGGACTGCATCAGTTTCTTCACGACACCGGGAATCAGATGGTGTCTGCCGGCCAGGCTGATCTCATGGTGGTCACAAGCTTTGGCAATGAGGTTTATTGCTTCTTTATCATCGGGAGAGGTTTTGTTGTTCATGGTGTTGTCACGGAGTTGTCTGTTTTTCAATGATGAATATTCCATAGGTTGCCCGCCAGTTGGAGAACCGGTGAATGATTCGGCCCTCATTACTTTTATAATCAGTTATGATGGCAATTTCTTCGACAATCTGATAGCCAACGTCACTGGAAAATTTCCTAAAATCCTTCAGGGTAATGACCCGGATATTTGGGCTGTCATACCAGCTGTACGGCAATTCATCACTTTTGGGTGCCGCTCCTTTGAGCAATAACTGCAGCCTGATGACGTAGTGGCTGAAATTGGGAAAACTGACAATGAAACGTTTGCCGATTCGGGACAGCGAGTAGAGCAGTCGTGCCGGCTCATAAACCTGCTGGAGCGTTTGACTGAGGATGACGTAGTCAAAACTTTTGTCCGGGTAATCATCAACTTCCTCTATCATATCCCCCTGGAGAACACTTAATCCTCTGCTGATGCAGTGTGCGGCTTTTTCCTTGTCCTGCTCAATCCCCGTACCTGAAACCTGTTTGTTGGTCTCGAGCCAGGCGAGCAGATCTCCATTCCCGCAGCCAAGGTCGAGTACACGACTGTTTGGTTCGATCCGGGATGAAATGACGCGCAGGTCAAACCGCATATCATCAGTCTCGAGGGGTACCATCGAGGAAACCTCCAACTAATGTTCCGAGACGCTCATCCGGGAGCAGAAAGGCATCATGGCCGCAGTCGGCCTCAATTTCACAGAAACTGACATTTTGTCCGGCACGTTTGAGGGCCTGTACCAGTTCTTTTGCCTGATAGGTCGGGTAAAGCCAGTCTGATGAATAGCTGATTACCAGAAACTTTGTCCGGGGGCTGGCGATGGTCTGCAGCGAATAGCAAGCGGTGTCCCGATCAACAAGATCATAATAGTCTGATGCCTTTGTTATGTAGAGCAGCGAGTTGGCATCAAATCGTTTCACAAACTGGGAACCTTGATAGTGAAGGTAACTTTCCACCTGAAAATCAACATCAAACCCATAGGAAAAGTCCTCTTTATTCTGCAAACGGCGGCCAAATTTGCGGCGCATGGCCTCATCTGAGAGATAGGTGACATGTCCAATCATGCGGGCGATTGCCAGTCCCAGATCGGGTGGTTCCTTACCGTAGTAATCGCCGCGGTTCCAGCGCGGGTCAGCCATAATTGCCTGGCGGGCTACTTCGTTAAAGGCGATGGCCAATGCTGAATGGCGCATGGTGGTTGCGATTGGAATTGCAGATCGAATCATCTCCGGATAACGTACACACCACTCAAGAACCTGCATCCCGCCCACTGATCCACCGATGACGGAATGAAGGGATGATATTTTCAGGTGATCAAGCAGTTTTTTCTGGGTTTCGATCATGTCTCCGATGGTCATCATCGGAAATGTCAGGCCGTACGGTTTTTCCGTTGCTGGATTGATGCTTGAAGGCCCGGTGGAGCCCATGCAGCCGCCAAGAATATTTGCACAGATAACAAAATATTTGTCGGTATCAAGCCCCTTGCCGGGCCCGATCATACTGTCCCACCACCCGGGTTTGGCCTCGGGAGGCTCTCCGGGATAGTACCCGGCCGCATGTGAATCCCCTGAAAAGGCATGGGTCACCAGCACTGCATTATCCCGCTGCTCTGAGAGTTCGCCCCAGGTTTCGTAAGCAGTGGTAACGGGGCCCAGACTGGCCCCGTTCTCAAGGATCAATTCATGCGGTGGCTCTGCAAAGGTGAAGTATTTTTTTTCTACCAATCCAGCAGAACCGATATAAGCAGCAGTCTGATTCATACCTTCAATATTTTATCCTTACTGGGCAGCTTGCTTGAGCGCCTGGTCAATATCACCCTTGATATCATCGATATGTTCAATGCCAATGGAGAGTCGTACCATTGAATCCTGGATACCTGCCTCCCGGAGCTGCTCCGCAGAGAGCTGGGAATGAGTTGTCGAGGCCGGATGAATCGCCAGAGATTTGGCATCACCAACGTTTGCGACGTGTGATAGAAGTTTCAAACCGTCAATGAATTTCTGACCGGCAGCCAATCCGCCTTTGATGCCAAACGTTACCATACCGCCAAAGCCATTTTTCAGGTATTTCGCAGCCTGATCGCTTCCGGGAGAGCCATGGAGTCCGGGATAATAGACCCAGTCCACACACGCATGGTTGTTTAGAAAGTCTGCAATCACGCTTCCATTAGCGCAGTGACGTTCCATGCGAAGCGTGAGCGTCTCTATACCCTGGAGAAAGATCCAGCTGTTATCAGGAGAGATACATGCTCCGAGGTTGCGAAGCGGTACAAGTCTCATCCGCAGGATAAAAGCGACCGGGTTTAAATCACCGAGATCATGTGCATAGCGGAGGCCGTGATAAGATCCGTCCGGTTCGTTGTAAAGGGTGAATTTAGGGTCGGTCCAGTCGAACGTTGCTGCATCTACAACGATACCGCCAATTCCGGTACCGTGACCGCCCATCCATTTTGTCAGTGAATGGATAACGATATCGGCTCCATGGTCGATTGGACGAAGCAGGCAGGGGGGTGTAAATGTTGAATCAACAATTAATGGCAGACTATTGTCATGTGCGATTGTTGCAATTGCCTCAAGATCGGCAACATTGAGGGCCGGGTTGCCGATTGTCTCACAGAAAACAGCCCGTGTTTTTTCGCTGATAGCTCTCCTGAAATTTTCCGGGTCTGTCGGATCAACGAGCCGAACTTTGATTCCCAGCTGGGGAAGTATGGAGTCAAATTGAGTGTAGGTCCCACCGTAGAGATTATTGGCAGCGACGACTTCATCTCCCTGTGCGCATATGTTGATGATGGTATAAAAAATGGCTGATGTTCCTGAGGCAAGTGCAAGTGCCGCAGCGCCACCTTCCATCTGGGCGACACGCTGTTCAAGTAAATCCTGGGTAGGGTTGCCGATACGGCTGTAGATATTGCCAAGTTCCTTCAGGGCAAACAGGTTGGCAGCATGTTCAGTATCTCTAAACATATATGCACTTGTTCTGTAAATCGGGGCAGCGTGGGTATTGGTGATCGGGTCAAGAGTCCGTCCGCCGTGTAGAGCAAGTGTTTCAAGTTTCATTCGTTTCTCCTTAAGTGAATAAACGGTAATCAGCTACCGCTGTTATTTTTCTGTTCTTCTCTGATCTGGTTAATGAAGTCATTGAGAGGGGTGCCATTTGCCATCATTGACTTGGGGTTGATCTCAAGAACCGTTTGCCAGGTGGCAATGGCATCGTCGACTTTGCCAAAATCATAATAGAGAACAATCCCTTTATTAAGGAGGGATGGCTGATGATTTGTATTCATCGCGATGGCCTTGTCAAAGGACTCGATCGCTTTGGTGGAATCCCCGGCTCTTCGGTACATGACGCCCAGGTCCGTCCAGAGATTTGCGTCTCCTGAATGGAGTTCAAGAGATTTTGTGTAAGCACCAATTGCTTTTTGATACTGATCGCTATCAAAGTAAAGGTGGCCCAGCTGCGTCCAGCCGTTATAATTTTCAGGATTGGCGGTTACCTCCGCTTCAAGGTTTAAAATTGCCTGATTTTCCTGAGCTGAAATTCCCTGTTGCTGGGTGACATTTCCCTGCGTCGCGCCGGGCGTTGAGTCCATTTTAAAAACGGTGAAACCGACACCCGATATGAAGCCGACAATAAAAACGATAAATAGAGCAATATAGAAAGTCTGTTTGTTAACTGTTGGTTGTTGTGTAGCCATTACTTCCTCTGGAATGTTTGTCTTTGATGATTATAGTGTTTTTTGTCTAAAATTAAGTCGACATTTCCATACAATAGACATGAAATAATGTTTGTGTATACCACATTGCAGTAATAGTTTTGAGCAACGGTCTCATGGAGGTGTCGAAGCAGAGAAAAAGGATTTGAAAAATTCAAAATGATCAGTGTACTATCTTGAAATGACATAATTTGTCTGTTGTTTCTCTACAGAAAAAGCATACCTGGAATATATCAGCATATAATGAGCGTGGAGCATCGGAAGAAGTGTATTCTGTATGTCTCTCACCATGGTGTATCAATATCAGTCATCTGGAGGATTGAATTATGAGTAAAGTGGCTCCCGATCCATCGAAGGATCTGGTCAAGGAGGATGGTGCCAGTGTCTATTTTTCAACATCTGTCAAATCTCTACAGGAGAACATCATTCACCACCTGATGAGTTTTCAGGGAAGAGATCCAGAACGTTCAGGTGCGAGTGATACGTATAAGGCATTGGCCTATACGCTGCGGGATGTCATGGTTGAAAAATGGATAAAAACCCAGAAGACCTTCTACACAAAAGAAAAGAAGCGGGTGTATTACCTCTCCCTGGAATTTCTGATCGGTCGATCTCTGGGAAACTCAATCACCAATCTTGGGCTGTACGATGAGGTGAAGGATGCAGTCGAGGGCCTTGGCTATACGATGGAGGAAATCCGCGAGCAGGAGGAAGACGCTGCGCTCGGTAACGGTGGACTCGGCAGACTTGCTGCCTGTTTCATGGATTCTATCGCAACCTTGAAAATCCCGGCCTACGGATATGGCATTATGTATGAGTATGGTTTGTTCTACCAGCAACTCATAAATGGATATCAGATAGAGAGCCCTGACAACTGGATGAAATTTGGTTCCCCCTGGGGATTTGAGCGTCGTATGCCCACTTTCAAGGTGCAATTTTACGGCAAGGTAAGCACCTACCAGGATGACAAGGGGTGTTATAGAACCAAATGGATTGACACCAAGGATGTCATGGCTCTTCCCTGTGATATGCTTGTTCCGGGATACAAGAATGATCACGTGATAAACATGCGGCTCTGGACCGCAAAAGCCTCCAGAGAACTTGACCTGACCCATTTTGGTGAGGGTGATTACATTGGTGCCGTCCAGCAGAAAGTCAGTTCTGAAACTATCTCAAAGGTTCTCTATCCGCCTGATCATAATTATGCGGGTCAGGAACTTCGCCTGAGGCAGCAATATTTTTTCGTTGCAGCGACCTTTCAGGACATCATGCGGCGCTATAAGAAAAAGAATAAGACCTTTGATAAATTCCATGACCGGGTAGCAGTTCAACTCAATGATACGCACCCGGCAATAGCCATTCCTGAATTGATGAGGATGCTGCTCGATCTTGAGGGGCTTGGCTGGGAACGGGCCTGGGACATCTGTGTTAAAACCTTTGCCTATACCAATCATACATTGATGCCCGAGGCCCTGGAGCGCTGGTCAGTAGAGATGATGGGCAAGGTGCTGCCTCGACATCTGCAGATTATTTATGAAATAAACCAGCGATTTCTCGATATGGTGTCCAGCAAGTATCCCGGTGATAATGAAAAGCTGCGCCAGATGTCGATTATCGAAGAAGGTCATCCGAAAAAGATTCGAATGGCACACCTGGCCATCATTGGCAGCCATTCAGTTAATGGTGTTGCGGCACTGCATACTAAATTATTAAGGGAACGGATATTCAGTGATTTTGATGCACTCTATCCGGGAAAATTCAACTCCAAAACGAACGGCATTACCCCACGTCGCTGGCTGCTCGAAGCAAATCGTGAGCTGGCTGACCTGATTAACAGCAGAATCGGTCCCGGTTGGGAGGTTGACCTGGACAGACTGCGTGAGCTTGAACCGCTGGTCAAGGACAGTGAGTTCTGCAGACAGTTCATGCAGATAAAGTACAACAACAAGAAACGCCTGGCAGATTATATCAATCTGTCCACTGGAATTGTCGTCAGCCCAGAGACCATGTTCGATGTGCAGGTAAAGCGAATACATGAATATAAACGCCAGTTGCTCAATGCACTTCACATGATTTACCTTTACCAGAAAATGATCAAAGAACCGGGGAGCACGATTGCACCCCGAACGGTAATTTTTGCAGGAAAAGCAGCACCATCGTACTGGCGTGCAAAGTTGATCATAAAACTGATCAATTCAATTGGTGATGTGGTAAATCATGATCCGCGGATCGGAGACAGGTTGAGGGTTGCTTTTCTTCCGAATTACAATGTCAGTCAGGCAGAGTTGATTATGCCTGCGGCCGACCTGTCGGAACAGATTTCGACCGCTGGAACCGAAGCCTCGGGAACCGGAAATATGAAATTTGCCCTCAACGGTGCATTGACCATAGGAACGCTCGATGGCGCAAATATAGAGATACAGGAGGAAGTCGGAAAAGAAAATATTTTTATTTTCGGACTTAATGCTGAGGAAGCTGAATACGAGCGAATCCACAGCAGCAGGACTCCTGAGCAGATCTGTGCAGAGAACCCTAAAGTCGCCCGGGTTATTTCCGCAATTGCAGACGGCGGCTTCAGCAGGGGAGATGCTGAGCTGTTCAAACCTTTGGTAGACTCTTTGATGAGTCCGCATGATCAGTATCTGCTGATTCGTGATTTTGAATCATATATCGACTGCCAGGAGCAGGTGAATGATGCTTATCTGGATGTGGAACGATGGACCCGGATGGCGATATTAAATGTTGCCCGTATGGGTAAATTTTCTACCGACAGGACAATCAGGCAATATTCCAATGAGATCTGGGGGATCCCTGTATAAAATTCGGCAATTGTTGGAGATAGAAAAAAACTATAGGGGGCAGAGCTCCGTTAATGATATGAGGCGCAGACAAACTTGTTGATGCGACCTCAATCAAAGTATGCTATACAGGTTCCGCTGGTTGATCGAAACTGGCAGAAATACAAAAAGGGATTCTCCGGTAATCGGAAATCCCTTTTCATTATATGGAGGCGGCGACCAGAGTCGAACTGGTGAATAATGGTTTTGCAGACCACTGCCTTAGCCACTTGGCTACGCCGCCATACGCTCAACTATGAGACCGTTCTATATACCATAGTTGGACCATTTGACAAGAGGAAATATGGTCAATGGGATTAAACATAGACATTCTGGTAAATGAAAACAAGGAAGATCTGACTGAGCTGGAGCAGCTTCTGGGTTATCGCTTTACCGATCTGCGTCTGCTGCAAAAAGCATTGATACACGCATCGTATGCTTTTGAACAGGCTCAGGGCGGTAAAGATAATCAGATTCTCGAGTTTGTCGGTGATGCGGTACTTGACCTGGTAATTGGTCACGCCCTGAGTAAACGCTACCCCTCCATGCGCGAGGGTGAGCTTACCAGGATCAGGGCAGCGCTTGTAAATGAGTCTCACCTGGCTGAAATGGCGCGATCCATTGAACTTGGCAGGTTCCTGTGCCTGGGAAAAGGAGAGAACGCCTCCAGCGGTAGAAATAAATCATCAATTCTTTCCTGTGCCTTCGAAGCGGTTATCGGGGCTGTTTTTGAAGACAGCGGATATGAGGTGACGGCTGATCTGGTTGAGCGTCTTTTTGGCTCCGAGATTGAGAACAAGAAAAAAGACCTGCTCCTGGCAGATGCCAAGAGCAGGCTGCAGGAGGAATTGCAGGACAAGTTCAACGAGGCTCCGGCCTACAGTCTTGATCGGGAAGAGGGGCCGTCTCATAAAAAACAGTTCACCGTTTCCGTCATCTTTCGGGAAAAAATATTGGGTTCGGGAACAGCAAATTCGAAAAAAGAGGCAGAACAGCGAGCAGCGGCGGCAGCTCTTGATCAGCTGGAAACCCAATCCTCACACCCATAATGGCTGCTATTATCCCGTTCTTTATAGAGCATCGCGGCTGCCCCCATCGCTGTCTGTTCTGCGACCAGACAGCCATTACCGGGGCTAAGACCAGAGAGCGTCCTGAACATGGTGAGATGTTGCGAGATACAATTGATCTCTGGCTCAGCCGTTTTGAGAACAGAACGGGGATACAACTCGCCTTTTACGGTGGCTCTTTCACCTGTCTTCCCGAAGGATTGCAGATTCAACTTCTCGATTCTGCCAGACCTTATCTGGACAGGGGGGAAATCGACTCGCTCCGCCTCTCAACAAGACCGGACTGTATTAATGATGAAATCTGCAAGCTTCTGTTAAATTACCGGGTAAGGACGGTCGAACTGGGTGTCCAGTCAATGAACGACAAGGTGTTGGAAATTTCAGAACGGGGGCATGGCGCCAATGATGTCAGGCTGGCTGCATCCCTGTTAAAAAGTAATGGTTTCTCACTTGGAGTGCAGCTTATGCCCGGTTTGCCGGGTGACACGACAAACTTCTTTATCCAGACTGTTCATGATGTCATTGATCTTGATCCTGATTTTGTGCGGATATATCCGGCACTGGTTATTAAGAACACCGGTCTTGAGCAATTATACAACTCGTCATTGTACCGACCGCTGAGTATGAACCGGGCAATTGCTCTTACCTCACGAGCACGCCAGCTCTTTTTAAAAGAGGACATTGCCGTAATCCGTATGGGGCTGCAGCCTTCAGCAGAATTGGAACAAAGCATCATTGCCGGCCCTTATCATCAAGCTTTCGGAGAGCTGGTTTTAAGTAGAAACTGGTTTCGAAGAATAAGAGAACAGTTCTGCAAGATAAAAGGTGAGGGGACGCTCAGTGTGAATATTTCAGATCGCGACTACTCGTCCTTTGTCGGTTTGAAGAGAGCAAATATCAAACGCTTAAAGCAGCTCTTCCCTGAGTGCAGGCTTGAGATTAAGACGGATAAATCTATGGAGCGCGGACAGGTTCACTATGTTGTCAGTTAATCATCTCGATATCCGCTATGGTAATAAGCATCTGTTCAAAGATATATCAACCGTTATCTATCCTGGCGATCGGATCTGTCTGGTGGGAGTAAATGGTACCGGGAAATCAACGCTGATGAAGATTATGGCAGGAGAAACCGCAGCTGACGACGGGGTGGTGCACCGTTCCAGACATTTTTCGGTTGCCTACCTGCCGCAGGAATCAGGCGCGCTTCTATCGGATAGAACACTGTATCAGGAAGCTGAAAGTGCTTTTGGGGAGATACTGGCATTGCAGCAGGAGCTTGATGTGCTTAATGGTCAGATCAGCACTGCCGCAGCAGAAAGTAATGAATTTAAGGAGTTGCTGGAGCGCCAGGGAGAGATTCAGCACCACCTTGATAACAGCGACATCTATACAATCAAGAGCAGGGTTGAAAAGGTTCTCCATGGGCTGGGATTCAGTACCGAAGATTTGCAGGCGCCCGTTTCAACCTTTTCCGGAGGCTGGGTGATGCGCCTGCTGCTGGCTAAAATGCTTCTTGCCTCACCATCTCTTCTGTTACTTGATGAACCGACCAATCATCTCGACCTGGAATCCCTGACCTGGGTAGAAAGCTTCCTTCAATCTCATAAAGGTGCACTGGTTATTATTTCTCATGACCGGACCTTTCTTGACCGGACCACTGATCAGACCTGGGAACTCAGTTTGGGAAATTTGACGAGCTATAAGGGTAATTATTCGAAATACGTCGTCGAAAAAGAAGAACGACGGCATATAGAAAAGGCTGCCTATCAGAATCAACAGGCTCATATTCGTCAGACAATGCGCTTCGTTGAGCGCTTTAAGGCTAAAGCGACAAAGGCCAGACAAGCCCAGAGTAAACTGAAGCAGCTGAATAAAATCGAACGGATAGAGCTTGCAGAAGATGAGCGCCAGATACAATTTACCTTTCCCCCGGCACCCCAATCCGGGAGAGATGTGTTGATGGTTGAAGGGCTTTCAAAATCATATGGTGATAAAAAGGTATTCAGCAGTGTAGACCTTCACCTTGAGCGGGGCGATAAAGTTGCCGTTGTGGGAGTAAATGGTGCAGGGAAATCAACGTTAATGAGGATAATCGCCGCCCAGATTGAACCGGACGGGGGAAGCTTTCGTTTTGGTACCGGAGTGAAACCAACCTATTTTGGCCAGCACCAGGCTCAGGAACTGCCGCTGAATTATAACGTTCTTGAAACGCTCTCACATGCTGCCGAGGATATGACCATAACCAGGATGAGATCGCTCCTCGGCGCATTTCTGTTTCGGGGGGAAGATGTTGAAAAAAAGGTTTCGGTCCTCTCAGGCGGTGAAAAAAGTCGCCTCGCACTTGCTCGAATGATCGCCACGCCCGCTAACTGTATGCTGCTTGATGAACCGACCAATCACCTGGACATGAACTCCCAGGAGGTGTTGCAGGAGGCCATGCGCCAATATGACGGGACGATCATCGTCGTCTCCCACAATCGCTATTTTCTCGATTGCTTTGTTAATAAAGTTGTCGAGGTGAAGGGGGGTGAAGTCACCTTGTATGAAGGCAATGTAGCTGAATATCTTTATAATCAGGAACAACGTGCACTTCGAGAAATTGAGAGAGACAAGAATGGTCTGCAGGAAGAGGAGTCTGTCACAGAATCTTCACGAGACAATAAAAAAGAGAAGCGGCGCCAGGAAGCTCAGCGCAGGCAGGAGAGATTGCGCCGGGCCGGTTCCTGGCTGGAAAAACTTTCAGAGGCCGAGAAAAAGGTCGAAGATCTGGAAGAACAAAAGGATGAGCTGGAAGCACGCATGGCCGATCCTGAATTGTACCAGGATCAGCAGGCCTGGAGTCAGACCAGTGCAGAGTATGATAAGTGCTCAAGACGGCTGGAGCGATGGCTTGATAATTGGGAGGAGGCCCAGGCCAAAATTGATCAGGTAGATGCTGAGCTTAATAATGGTTGAGTTATTGCGAACTCATAATGTTATAGGATATAGTGTGTCAAATTACCAACCGAGTTAGGTCATAAGGAGAAAACGGTTATGAAAAAATGGGAATGCACGATATGTGGTTATATCCATGAAGGTGACGAGCCTCCGGATGTCTGCCCGATCTGTGGAGCAGGAAAAGAATATTTCGTAGAGCTGGCAGAAGAACAGGCCGAAGCGGCACAGGACGCTGTGGAAACGCCATCAGGTTCGACAGCTTCGCTAAAATCCCCCCAGGATAGCGATGAGCCGTCAGGTATCGCCGCGCTGGTGATGAAATTTCATCTCCACCCGATCATGACCCATACCCCAAACGGGATATTGCCGATGGCACTCATTTTCCTGTTCCTTGGATCATTTTTCGGATTAGCAGGATTTGAAGTTGCAGCATTTTTCAGTTTTGTATTTGTCTTGCTGTCAATGCCCGTTGTCATTCTCACCGGATATCTGGAGTGGCAGAACCGCTATAAAGGAATCAGGACCAAAATCTTCGGTCTGAAAATAGGTGCATCAATAGTGGCTCTCATAACACTTACAGCGATGGTTGTCTGGCGTATTGCAGATCCAGGAGTGGCAGCCTCTGCCAATCGCTGGATTTATCTTCTGGTGGGACTTGTCATGGTCGGAGCTGTAGGTATTGCCGGTCATATTGGCGGTAAACTGGTTTTTGAAAGCCGCGACCGATAAAGTTTGTTGGAGTCAGGTACCGAAATACGACATTTTCCCTGAAATGTCGTATTTCGGGACCTGACCCCTTTACGTGCCTTTGTCTAGTCAAGCAGGCTGTCGAGCATATAGATAATGTCACTTTCCCGAGACGGGTAGGGGGACATGATATGGTCTCTATGCAGGTCCGGCACAGAGGTCTCACTAAGCATTGCCTGTTTGAAAATGTTAATCAGGCCGGTGGCGTTGTCAGAAAGTATATGTGCACCGAGGATTTGATTGTCATCGTTTACAAGGATTTTATAGGCCGCATGTTTCAGGCCGATACGTTTATAGGTCGGCCAGCCCAACTCCTTGTCATAACTTTTCCAGTACTTTATATTGTCTCGAACTAATGCCTCCTCGGTTGCACCAACCATGGCTAACTGTGGATAGGTAAACAAAACGGCCGGTACCGCCTTATAGTCCATTGAAGGCGGCATCGGCTGATGTTCCTCCCCGGCGATAATTGCAGCTGCCGCCGTACGTGCTTCACGGTCTGCGACACGTGCCAATTGAACGGTGTCGGCGCAGTCGCCAACGGCGAAAATAGTGGCTACAGAGGTTGCCATGTGACTGTTGACCTCTATTCCTCGACGATTATAGCTGACCTTGATCTGGTCAAGGTTGAGTGTGTCGATATCGGGGATGCGACCGGCACCGTGCACCACCAGGTCCGTGTCAAATGTCTCACCGGATGACAGGCGTATACCATAACCGTTGGAATGGGCAGTTATGGCTTCGATATCCGAGTTGGTATGAATTTGAATCCCCGCCGCTTTGCTTGCTTCGCAGAGCTGGGCAACCATCTCCCCATCAAAGGGACCAAGTGGCCTGTCTAAAACCTCAAAAATGTGGATATCCCCCGGCCGGGAACCCAGCCGGGCCGCAAAGTGGGCAAATTCAAAAGATATAAACCCCCCTCCAATAAAGGCGATTTTTTGGGGCAGTTTTTTCAAGTCGAGAAACTCGTTGCTGGTTGTAAGGTGCTCATTACCGTTAATTGGCAGTGACATCGGCCTGGCACCGGCAGCAATAATGAAATAGCGGGCCTTTATTTCCAAATCATTTACCTGAACCGTATCAGCAGAGGTAAAGACAACGGAACCTTCGATATAATTGATACCGTTACCCTTCAAATTGGCAACGGTGTCTGCTGGTATCCTGGAGGTAAAAAGATTTTTTTGCTGGCGAATTTTTGACCAGTCTACAGATGGGAGGGTGGTAAGGCCAAGTCCCTGGAGGTGCTGACTGCGCGCAATCGTCTCCGTAACCTCGTAATACCACTTCTTTGCCTGGCAGCCATGCAGGGCGCAAACACCGCCAGGCTGGGAACTCTTATCCACAACGGTAACCTGGTAGCTCTCGGCAACCAGGTCGTAGGCCGCCGTTTGCCCGGCAGTTCCAGCACCGATTATAACAATATCAGTCTCAATCATCTCTATTCCTCTGAATCCTTGTAAAAACAATTTATTTCCACAAAATGATCTGTAAATCAGGATCAGGTCAATAAGGGCCAAGCTTTTACAACAGACAGTTAATAGATAACAGCAGGGGTCTGTCCACCCCTCTTCTTCTACCTGAGTGCTTCTGCTATTGAGTCACAGACGTAATCGATATTGTTTGTCGTTAGTCCCGCCACGTTGATTCTGCCGCCACCGACAACGTAAATTGCCCTGTTTTCGCGCAGCCAGGCAACGATATCATCATTAAGCCCACTGAAGGAGAACATGCCGTTTTGAGCTTTGATAGAGGAAAAATCCTGATCAATACCGCGCTGAGCTAGTCCGTCGACCAGCGCTGCCCGCATGGCTTTGATCCGCTCAGACATTCCTGCAAGCTCAGAGAGCCACATTTCTTCAAGGGCCGGTTCAGACAGAATTGTCTTGACGATCAGGCCACCATGCGCGGGCGGATTGGAATAGCAGACCCGGACTGTTGTTTTCAGATGAGACATGGCAACGACAGACTCCTCTGCTGTCGGGCTGACGATGGTAATAGCTCCTGTTCGCTCGTTATAGAGACCAAGGTTCTTAGAAAAGGAGCTGGCCACAAAAAAGTCAATCCCAGCGGCGGAAAATTCTTCTACTGCAACTCTGTCTTTATCTACACTTGTGCCAAATCCCTGATAGGCAAAGTCGAGAAAGGGCAGCCAGCCTTTGTTCTTGGCAATCGCTGCCACCTCTACCCACTGGGAAGCATTGAGATCGACACCACTCGGGTTATGGCAGCAGGCATGCAGGAGAACAACATCTCCTGCAGGAATTTTGTTCAGCGTATCGATCATTTCCTCGAACCTGAGCCCGTTGGTCGCTGCATCATAGTAAGGGTAGTGCTTGAACTGAAAACCGGCGGCCTGGAATATACCGTTATGATTTGCCCAGGTTGGTGAACTGATCCAGATTGTCGCTTCCGGCTTGAACTTTTTTATGAGTTCTGCACCGATCCTCAAGGCACCCGTTCCACCAGGCGCATGGGCGGTCGCGGCACGGCCGGAACTGATTACTTCACTGTCCTGACCAAACAGGAGTCTTTGTACACACGAAGCATAAACGGGGTCTCCGGGAATGGGCAGATAACTTTTACTCTTCTCTGAGCCGAGTAAAATTCGTTCCGCATCCTTAACACAATTTAAAATCGGGGTAGTCCCTTCATCGGTCATATAAACGCCAACACCGAGGTTAATTTTGTCGGGATTGGTATCGTTTCTAAATGCATCGGTTAATCCGAGAATTGAATCTGCCGGAGCCGCTGTAACTGATTTCCACATGATATTCCTCTTAATTGTAATACGAGAATGGTTACTTGACAGCAAACGTATAATTGGTTTGTTAAAAAGATGTCAATAATAATAAGTTGCCCTGTTGTCGAAAACGTTAAAATGGTTTCAATAATGTCAAATAAATGCCACTCTTTAAGAAATCTGTTCCGGACACTGGGAAAAATGAAGTAGTAGCAAAATGAACCAAACAGATTTACTCAGGTGCGGTGAAATAAAAAATGCATAGGGTTCACCTGCTGACAGGGTAAGTGTCGGTTTGAGATACGTGTGGGGAATGTTGTGATGATAAAAGCGTTGATTTTCGATATGGACGGTACCCTGGTGGATTCAGAAATCATCCATTATGAGGCATGGAAAGAAACCCTGGTAAACCATGGTGTCAGCCACTTTCCGTTTGAAGAATTCATCTCCTATGTGGGAGCATCAAATGAAAAGCTCGCCCGGGACTATATGGAGTCAGACACTCTTGATACCGAGATAGAAGGCCTTGTCCGTGAAAAACAGATCATATACCTGGAGATGATATCCGGTATTAAGCTGCTTCATGGAGTAGAAGCGACAATCAGGAAGTATGTGGGGAACTATCGTCTGGCGGTGGCCTCTTCTTCAGATTGTCTTGAACTTGAAAAAATTCTTGAAACCGTAGGTATGCGCAGCAGTTTTGAGCAGGTTATCGGGGGAGATCTGGTAAGCAGGAAAAAACCTGACCCGGAAATCTATCTGAAAACAGCCAGCCTTCTCAGTCTGGCGCCTCAGGAATGCGTCGCTTTTGAAGATTCGGAGTCAGGGCTTTCAGCAGCAAAAGATGCTGGTATGTTTGTTGTTGTTGTACCTAACAGACTGTCGAAACATCATGACTTCAGTCGGTCAGATCTGATTATTGATTCTATAGATCAGGTTGATGAGTTAACACTGAGTTCATTTTCTGCTGCTGTAACATAGCCTGTTGTTATCCTCTGGTAGTGATTCTTTTCCTGTCCTCATTGGCATAACGATAGAAAAGAGGAAAGACCACAAAAAAAGCAATACAGACGATATACTCTACTTCTTTGATATAACTATAAAAGTCAACCATGGTGTTAGAAGTCCTTGTCATACCAGTGGCTACCTTCCAGAAATTTTTTTTAGATGGTACGTACCGAGGTTGCTTTATCTCCGGGAAACGTTCTACAAGACATGGG